>DATIKP010000096.1 GCA_035477455.1 Atribacteraceae bacterium | reverse complement strand
GGTCAAAATATTTTTCAAGCTTCTCTTTGGCTTCCTCCACCCGCATTTTCCGAATTTCCAATTCCGGGACGGTACGTACGACCGAATTTAACGTATACCGAATACTTTCACCATCAGCCGGTTTCACTTGGTCATCCCGCCGGACCTTATCCAGGGACACCTGGATTTTCCTTCCCTCCATTTCCACGAGGATCCGGTTTTTTTCAGGCAAGACGGACAAAACGGTGCCTCCTTTTTTCAGGTCGTTGATGTACACCCGGTCTCCCGCTTCCGGGTTCTTCGGTTCGCTCGCGACTCTCTCTTCTACGCGGTCTAGGCTCTGCAACCACTCCTTTTCTCTTTCCATTTTTGTCTTAAAAATCCGGTACGTTTCCTCATCGAGAACGTGGTCCTTGCGCAGGGCACCGACCAGACGGGCGACTTCTTCGCGGGTGTTCTTGAGAAAGCCGCTCAACTCCTCCCGATACTCCCGCAGGATTTTTCGGCGACCCTCCTCTAGTTCAGCCCGGAGCGAAGCCACCTTTTCCTGGTCCAAAGCGGTAGCTTCAAGGCGCTCTTTGAGTTCCTGCTCCATCTTTTGGAGCGATTCATTTTTCCGCCGCTGTTCGAGGATCAGGCGGTCAAGATCAATCCGTTCCTGGTTCAAAAAGGTGACCGCCCGGTCGAGTAAGGTCTTGGAAAAACCTACCCGGGCGGCAATCTCCAAACCGAAGCTCCCCCCGATTTCTCCGGGTAAGAGACGAAAAGTCGGAACCAGGCGGATCGGATCGAATTCCAGCGAAGCAGTTTGCATCCCCGGCTCCTGGGAGGCGTAATGCTTGACCGAAGGAAAGTGGGTGGTCACCACGCAGGTGACCCGATGGCTCCTCAGGTGTTCCAGAACCGCCCGGGCCAGGGCCGCTCCCTCTTCCGGGTCGGTTCCGGATCCCAATTCATCGATCAAAACGAGGGTATCGCTACCGGCGTCCTCAAGAATGGCCTTCAACCTGGTAATCCGGGAGGTAAAAGTACTCAGGTCGTTTTCCAGGTCCTGATGGTCCCCGATGTCCACATATAGACCCCGGGAAAAAGGGATCTGAGAGCCGCGCTCCAACGGGGGGAACAAACCACAATGGGTAAGGAAAACCGCCAGGGCGATCGTTTTAATCAGAACCGTCTTTCCCCCGGCGTTGGGACCACTGACGACCAGGACGCTTCGGTCGGGGGTGATGGTCAAATCGAAGGGAACCGCCCGGTGCCCGAGGAGGGGATGCCGGGCCCTGCGGAAGGAAAACTCACCTTTTGTCAGTTCCGGACACAGTGCATCCCAGTCCCGGGCTAACCGAGCCTTGGACTGTAAAAAATCGAGGTGGGTCAGGTTTCGGAAACTTCTTTCCAGCGGCTCCGTCTCCCCACGTACCGCGCCGGTCAACATATCAAGCACCCGTTCGACCTCCTCCCGCTCCCGGCAGAGAGCGACTTCAAGTTCGTTGTTCAGGAAAAGAACCGCTCTCGGCTCCACAAAAACCGTAGCACCGGTCGAAGAGGAATCAATGATCAGACCCTCGACCTGGTTCCGCGCCTGGGCTTTGACCGGGACGACATGCCGGCCGCGCCGTACCGTGTAGTGACGTTCTTGGAGATACGGGAGATGGTCCGGATGGTTAAGAAAAGAGTTCAGGGTTTCTTTAAGGGACTCTTCAATACGCCGGATGGTTCGGCGAGCCTGGGATAGGCCGGGACTCGCCGTATCCAGGACCCTTCCATCCTCGGAAATGCACTGGGTAAACAGTTTCCGAAGAGGCGAAAAATTCGGCAAATCTTTCCAGTAACGGAACAAATGGGGATATTTCTCATGGATCCGATTCTCCCGGCCAAAAGCGATGATCCGGCGAACCAGTTGCATAAAAAGGAAAATTCGGACCAATCCCGGGAGGGGTAAGGTCGATCCCGGGAGCGAGGCCCGGGAAAGCGCTTCCCGAAGATCGGGAAAGGGAGAAAAGGCGATTTCACCGTCAAAACGAATCATTTCCAGGTACTCGCCTGTTTCCCGCAAAGCTTCAGTAACCTCCTCGAAA
This sequence comes from Atribacteraceae bacterium, assembly GCA_035477455.1. Classification (NCBI taxonomy): domain Bacteria; kingdom Pseudomonadati; phylum Atribacterota; class Atribacteria; order Atribacterales; family Atribacteraceae; species Atribacteraceae bacterium. The sequence continues at coordinate 18,365 of DATIKP010000096.1, read as the reverse complement.
CGATGAAGGGGGGCCAACCGTAAAACCTCATCCCGAGTAGCTTCACCGGTGCACAGGAACGCGAGTTTTCTAACGATTTTTTCCCACTCAAAGTTCTGCAAGGTTTCGGAAGAGACCTTCATATTTCTCCTGTTTCAATATCCTGGCTGTTCCCATCCAAAAATTCTTTTTCCATCCCTCCGGCCGGATCGCTCTCCTGAGGCGGGTCCATCCCCTTTTCAAAGATGCCTCGGAGAAAGGCCGTCTCAGGAAAGGCTTCGATCCATCCGGCCAGAAACTGGATGGCGGGCTGTGTAAAGCGTTCATAAAAGGCGGAATACCTGATTCCATCGATCATGAATTGAAACAACGTGACATTCAGGACAAAGAGCGTCAGAACGATAATCCAGAGCATCCCCTTGAGGATGCCGACCAGGAAACCCAGTATCGCGTCAAACCAGACAATGTCCAACCCCTCGAACACCCGTCGAAAAAAAACCCCGATCCAGGAAAAAACCAGGACAATCGGGATGAAGATCACCAGGAAGCCCACCGGGTACAGCCAAGGGGTAGACCAGCCGGCGATATTTTCCAGAATAAGGGCCAGGCCGAAATAATAGCGTATCCCGACCAGAATCCCGATCAGCATCCCGATCAGGACCAGGAACTCCTTGCTGAAGCCCCGCCAGGCACTGCGTAAAGCATTCAAAAACAAAAGCACGAAACAGACGATGCTGTACCATTCAGTGATCAAAGATTCAATTCCTCCCGGAGAAGGACGCCATCCAGAGTTTTTAACGCTTCTTTAACTTCGCTCACCCACTGATCAACCGTTTGATCGGTCAGAGTCTCCACCAGAGAGCGAAACACCATGGAAAACGACAGACTCTTCCGGTCGACCGGGAGGGATTTGCCCTGGTAACAGTCAAACAAATCGAAAGATTCCAAAGCCATCCCCTTCGACTGGGAAACCGTGTCGAGCAGATTCTTGACTGTTTGCCAGGACAAAGTGATCGGACACAACAGAGAAACATCACGGCGAACTGCCGGAAAACGGCTCACCTCATCAAGGGATATGCTCTGTTCACGAACCAACTCACCCAGAAGGGATAGGCGCAACTCCAGACAATAGACGATCCCCCAGAACCCGAAAACGGAAGCGAGTTCGTCCCGAAGGGACCCTCCCCATCCGATCAGATCCTCTCCTTTTCCACGAAACGCTGTAAAAGAACGCTGGGAGTTGAAAAGGCCTGTCGGATCCTCCTCGGGCTGCATATTCACCCCGGCCTGGTCTATGCCCAGCCGGTCCAGGATCGATTCAAACAGGCCCTTCAATTCAAAGTACAGATCGACTGATCTATCTTGCCACAGCGGGGAAAACAGGGAACCATTCAGGGCCAGAAACAGTCTGCTCTCTTCCGCATAATGGTTCCGGGAACCGGCGGTCCGCAAAAAAACATCGCCGATTTCAAATATGCCCACCGGATCCCGTCCCCGGGTTATGTTTGTACGTAGGGTATCCAGGGAGGACAAGAGCAGCGAAGGCCGCAGGACCCTCTGATCGTGGACCAAAGGGTTAATCACGCAAGCGAGATCCTCCTCCCGGAAGCCCGCTTTTCTGACCGTTTCCCGGTTAAGAAGCGAAATTGTGACCACCTCATAAAAACCTCGGTCGGCGAGGAATGAGCGAAGTTTCGCCTTGACCGGCCAAAGCGAACCACGATTTCCGGGATCGAAGGCCACTTCGGGGAGCATAGAGTGGATATGCCGGTAGCCGGCTACCCGTCCGACTTCTTCCGCCAGGTCAATCGCTTCTCCGACATCGGCCCGCCAGGAAGGAACCGACACCCGCAAAGCTCCGTCCCCGGTTTCCTCGGTCCGAAAACCCAACCGGTTCAAAATCCGGCGGGTCCGTTCCTGGTTCACCGGGAAGGCCATTATCTCACCGATATATTCCGGATTCAGCGAGATTTCACGTTGCCTGAATGTCGGACCGCCGTTCTCCAGCCAAGGGGAAAGGACCTCCACAGCAGACCTTTCCTGGTCAAGCAGGTGTAAAACCCGCGAGGAAGCTGGGATGACCGCCCGGCAATCGATCCCTCGCTCGAATCGGGCGGAAGCATCCGTTCTCATTCCCAAGCTCCGGGTGGTTTTGCGAACCGAAGGCCCATCAAACACCGCCGCTTCCAGGAAGATCTCCCGCGTCGCCGGAACCACTTCGTTCATCTGCCCGCCCATGACCCCCGCCACGGCGACCGGCCGTTCCCGATCGGCAATGACGAGCATACCGAAGGAGAGTTCCCGCTTGATTCCATCAAGCGTCACAAGCTGTTCTCCCCGCCGGGCCCGCCGGACCACAATCCCCCGACCCCGCAGCGTGGAGGCATCAAAGGCGTGCAGCGGTTGACCAAATTCCATCATCGCCAGGTTAGTATAATCAACGACATTGTTAATCGGTCGAAGACCCAGAAGAAGTAGATCAAGGATCACCGACCAAGGAGAAGGCCGAACGGTCACATTTCTGATCAGCCGTCCGGTGTAGTACGGACACAGGTCATCGGCATCCTGGTTCTCCAGGGTAAAATCGGTTCGAGTCTCCGAAAAAACAAAATCGGTTTCCGGAGGGACAAGATCCAAATCCATTCCGGCGGCGATTTCCCGGGCCAGGCCCAGAACGGAAAGACAGTCGCCCCGGTTTGCCGTCACCTCACATTCCAAAATCTGGTCGGCAAGGACCTTCGTTCCCGGGATCCGCTCACCTTCCGGTATCTCCAACGGAAGAGTGATAAGAAAGGCCCCATGCTCAAGAGGGGGAAGTCCCGCCAGAGGCAGGACATGCATTCCCATGCCCACTGGATTGACCAACACCCGGCTGCCAGGCAGGGGAACACCCCAGGGTTCCACGGATAGATGGAACGTCTGCGGGCCGGCCTTGAGCGTACACCGGACGAAACCATTATCCTCTGATCCCTCTTCGAAGGTGGCGGCCAGACATGCCGGAGAGAAGAGTTCACTCACCGGCGCCAGTTCTTTCACTACTAGACCCTGGTGTGTCATCAGATCCGCCAGGGCCTGGGGGGCTATATCCAGGCCGGGCAGCAATTTTTTGAACTGTGAACAGGCAACTCTCATTCCGCTCCTCCGTTTTTCTACACGATCCTGAACTGGTCAAGAAAAGCCAGGTCGTTTTCGTAGAACCACCGCATATCCGGGATATGGTATTTCAGCATGGTGATCCGCTCGACGCCCATACCGAAAGCGAAGCCTCTCACTTTCTCCGAGTCGTACCCGACATGGTGAAAAACATGGGGATGGACCAAACCGGCACCCATGATTTCCAACCACCCGCTCTGTCCGCAGGATCGGCATCCATTTCCCCGGCACACCCCACAAGAAATATCCACCTCCGCGCTCGGTTCGGTAAACGGAAAAAAACTGGGCCGGAAGCGCACCTGGCGATCCGGACCGAAAACCCGCCGGGCAAAAACCTCGAGGGTCCCCTTCAGGTGACCCATGGAAATTCCCGGAGCGACGACCAAGCCCTCAACCTGGTGAAACATCAGGGAATGGGTGGCGTCAACTGCATCGCGGCGGTAACATCGTCCCGGCACCACCACTTTGAGCGGCGGGGTCAGCTTTTCCATCGTCCGGATCTGCACTGGTGAGGTATGTGTTCGCAAAAGATAGTCTTTCTCCAGGAAAAATGAATCCTGCTCATCCCGGGCCGGGTGGTCGGGGGGAAAATTCAGGGCCTTAAAGTTATAATAGTCGGTTTCGATTTCCGGCCCTTCTTCGATCCGAAAACCGAGACTCTGAAAGACGTCCAAAATCGTGTCCATGGTTGAAAGAATCGGATGCAGGCTTCCGGAACGAAGCGAACGCCCGGGAAGAGTAAGATCGATTGCCGGACCCCGGCTTTTTCGGGCGTCGAGCATACTCTGCACCCGGGTCAATTCTTGTTCCATATGCTCTTTCAGTTTGTTGATCCGCCGTCCGGTTTCCCGTTTCTGTTCTTCCGGAAGCGTTTTCAAGGTTTTCAGTAGATTGTTCAACGCCCCTTTTCGCCCGATAAAGCGACCCTTGATCCGATTCAGGTCGTCGAGTGTGCCGATTTCCCGGAGAGCTTTTTGAAATTCATCCAAACAATAATTCAGGGCTTCCAAAGAGCATCCTCCCTTCCAGCGGAAAAAAAACGGAATGCGGTATCCGATCTCTCCGGATACCGCATTCCGTCATGGTTTACACCCTACAAGGAAACAGTTTAGATCTGGCCCTTGGTGATTTCAACCAACCGGTCAAATCCTTCCGGATCTTCTATGGACAACTGGACCAGATTTTTCCGATCAATTCCGATATTGGCTTTTTTCAGGGCGTGTATAAACTGGCTATAGGTCAACCCGGCTTCACGACTGGCGGCGTTGATTCGAATAATCCATAACTTGCGAAAATCCCGTTTCTTTTTCCGCCGGTCACTGTATGCATATGCCAGGGAGTGGAGAACCTGCTCATTAGCCCGCTTGAAATTACGAGAACGAGCTCCCCGGTATCCCTTGGCTAATTTCATGATCTTCTTTTTCCGTTTCCGGGAAGCCACTCCCATTTTCACTCTCGGCACGAAACATCACCTATCTTTCTCTGGTTAGTCGCCCCTTCAGGCATAAGGCAAGAGGGTTTTGATACGTTTCATTTCGGATTTATCCACTAAAACCTGCATCCGCAAGCGCCGCTTGCGGTTTCGGTTTTTTGAAGCCAGCAGGTGACTTTTCCCCGCCTGGGCTCTTTTCAACTTCCCGGAAGCGGTCAGTCTGAACCGCTTTGCCGTGCCGCGGTGTGTTTTCATTTTAGGCATCGACCATACCCCCTCAGTAAATGCAGGCTGTAGCTGTTCAGCCGTTTAGGTTTTTAGGAAGGACCAATGTCACCTTTGTTGCGGTGTTTGACCTACCGCCTAATAGCCTGCTTTTTCTTTCATCTCTGAAAATAAAACTGTGATCGGTGAACGGTGATCAGTGATGGCTTCATCCCATCCTCAATTTTCATCCCCGATGCCATGCCGCCTTACTGTGGCCGGTCAATTCCTCATTTTTTCGGGGCCAATGTTATCGTGATGTTCCGGCCTTCCTCTTTCAAGGTTTGTTCGAGTTTAGTCATCTCCCGAAGATCAGTCATCACCCTTTCCAGGATTTCCACGCCTTTTTCCTTGAAAGTAAGTTCTCTTCCCCGAAAACGAATGGTAAACTTGACCCGGTCGCCGTCCTGGAGAAAGCGTAAAGCGCTTTTTAGCTTTACCTGGTAATCGTGCTCGTCTATCTTCGGACGCATCTTCAGTTCCTTGAGGTCCGCAATTTTCTGGTTCCGCCGGGAAATTTTGGCTTTCTTTTCCTTATCGTACTTGAACTTCCCATAATCCATGATTTTACATACCGGTGGATTGGCTTCCGGTGCGACTTCTACCAGATCAAGGCCGGCCTCTTCAGCGATTTCCATAGCTTTTCTGGTGGGAATAACGCCCAACTGATTGCCTTCATGGTCAATCACTCTGACCTCCCGCACCCGTATCTGGTGGTTGACTCGATATTTAATATCGATGAATACCGCCTCCTCTTTCATTAGTTACGGTGAGAAAAAAATAACACACATAAACTTCTTTCGTCAACATTTTCCATCATAAAGGTCGGAGATTAACCAGGCATCGGCAAGACTGGTCACTCCTCCATGACTACAGATGGCCGTCGGGCATCAGTCGGAAACGCCGTTTTGCCGATAGTCGAACACCAGGCTCCCTGGAAAATGGCAGGCCACCTGATGGCCGGATTGTTTTTCTTCAAGAGGAGGTTCCCCGCACCGACACAGATCCTGAACCACTGGACAGCGGGTATGAAAACGACATCCCGGAGGAGAATCGATCGGACTGGGAATATCGCCGGGAAGCAGGATCCGTTTCATTGAATAATCCGGATCGGGAACCGGCACAGCCGAAATCAACGCCACGGTATAGGGATGGAGGGGGCCATCGAAAAGGGTTTCTTTCGAAGCGATCTCCACCACTTTCCCGAGATACATAACCATGATCCGGTCACAAATGTGCTTGACTACTCCCAAATCGTGGGAAATAAAAAGATAAGTCAGATTGAACTCCCTCTTGAGGTCCAGCATCAGGTTGAGCACTTGAGAGCGGATTGAAACGTCGAGAGCGGAAACGGCTTCGTCGGCCACCACCAACCGGGGATTCAGGGATAGGGCTCGGGCGATGCCGATCCGCTGGCGCTGCCCCCCGGAAAATTCGTGAGGATATCGGGAGGCATGCTCCGCGTTCAGTCCCACTTTCTCCAGGAGTTCCCCCACCAGGCGGGAGCGGAGACGGTAATTCCCCATCCGGTGTACCCGCAATCCCTCCTCGATGATTGCACCGACACTCATCCGAGGGTTGAGTGAGCTGAAGGGATCCTGGAAAATCATCTGTATGTTCCGCCGCATCTGCTTCAGGGTTCCGTATCGAACCCGGGAGATATCGTTCCCGTCAAAAAGAATGGTCCCGGCACTCGGATCGTAAAGACGCAGCAAGGTCATCCCCAGAGTACTCTTACCGCATCCGGACTCACCGACTATACCGAAGGTTTCACCGGGATCTACGCTGAAGTCAACTCCGTCCACGGCTTTGACCCAACCAACTGTCCTTCGCAGGAGACCGGTTTTGATCGGGAAATATTTTTTTAACTGCCGGCAGCGAAGCAAAGACTTTTCACTCATTGGGAGATCCTGCCCATGAGTGTTCGAAAGGCCCACGCAGGTTGTGGCAATAGACATAATGTCCCGGAGAGATTTCCCAGCGAGCCGGTTCGACCACACAACAAGGGAGGCAGTCCGGGCAGCGGTTCTGAAAACGGCACCCTTCGGGAAAACTGGTCGGATCCGGTACAACCCCGGGGATTGTCGCAAGGCGCGGCGTCCTGGAATCAAGGCGGGGTATCGAGCACAAGAGCCCACGGGTGTAGGGGTGATGTGGGTTTTTAAAAATCTCTCTCCGAGTTCCCGATTCCATTACCTTACCGGCGTACATGACCAGGATCCGATCAGCCATGTCCGCCACCACGCCCAGATCATGAGTAATCAGAATCACCGTCATGGCCAGCTTTTTTTGTAGACCCTTGATCAACTCCAGAATCTGAGCCTGGATGGTTACGTCCAGTGAAGTGGTCGGTTCGTCGGCGATCAGAAGTTTTGGGTGACAGGAAAGGGCCATGGCGATCATCGAACGTTGTTTCATGCCTCCCGAAAGGGCATAGGGATATTCGTCAAGCTGTTTCTCCGGATCCGGAATCCCCACCAGTTGGAGCATTTCCCCGGCAATCCGGCGGGCTTCCCGAAGCGGTACTTTCTGGTGCAGAACCACCGCTTCCATGATCTGGTCTCCGATGGTATACACGGGGTTCAGGGCCGAAGAAGGCTCCTGAAAAATCATGGAGATGTCTTTTCCCCGAATCCGCCGAATCTGTTCATCCGATAACGCCGTCAAGTCCTTCCCTTCAAAGTACACGTTCCCGCCGACAATCTTACCATTCCTGTCGATGAGTCGGAGAATACTCAGTGAGGTGACGCTTTTACCACACCCCGATTCTCCGACCAGCGCCAGAGTTTTCCCACGATCGACCTGGAAATCTACCCCATCCACCGCTTTCAGTTCCTGCCCATCGTGCCCGTAGAAATATACCTTCAAACCCTCTACAGCGAGCAAAACGTTATTTCCCTTTTCAGCTGTATTCATAACCGCAATCTTGGATCAAAAATGTCCCGCAACGCATCACCGACCAGATTCCAGGCCAGAACGAAAAGAACCATCGCCACACCGGGAAAGAAGATCATGAACCAGTATCTCCCCATGTCTCCGCTACCTCCGAGCATCCAATTTCGGGCGTAATTGAGAAGCCCTCCCCAATCAGCGAAATTCTCCCGGGCGCCAATCCCCAAAAAACTCAGCGCGGCGGCGGTGATCACCAAAGAGCCCATGCGCATGGAGGCCTGGATTAATACCGGAAAAATAGAATTAGGTAAGATGTGGCGTAAAATGACGAAAAAATGGCTGATTCCCAGAGATCGAGCGGCGGTTACGTACTGTTCTTCCTTGATCTGCATGATGTTGCCTCGGATCAACCGGGCCGGATACATCCAGCTGAAAGCGATCAGTGCCAAAATCACGTTGTCAAGACCCGCCCCGAAGACGGTGGCCATCACGACAGCGGCAACCATAAAAGGGATGGCCAGGAAGATGTCGGTGATCCGCATCAAGACTTCATCGAGGAACATGCCGAAATATCCGCCCAGGGAGCCCACCACCAAGCCGATCAGAGTGGAGACCGCCGTCACTACGATTCCCACCCGAAAGGCAGTTCTGGTCCCCCAAATCACTCCATAAAAAATATCCCGCCTTCCAGCCACGCCGAAGGGAAAGTCGGGGGAAGGCGGTTGCGGGTTGGGACTCCATTCCACGACCGGCATCAGATAGGGATCCCGTCCAGCCCGCGGCGGGGCGATGTATGGGGCAAAAACGGCGATCACTATGAAAAATAATAGCAACGAGAAACCCAGTACGGCTGAGGTATTCAAAAAGAATTTCCGGAGCGCCCACCACTCTCTTCGTTTCATCGCTCATTCCAACCGTATCCGGGGATCGATCAGAGTATAGGAAATATCGACCAGGAGATTACCAATTACCAGGATGACTCCAAAAAGCAGGCTTCCCCCAATCACCGAGGCGAAATCAAGTTGTTGAGCCGCCGCGGCCAGGAAGCTTCCCACTCCGATCCGGTTGAAAATCGTTTCCACGATCACCGTTCCACCCAAGAGCGCGACGATGGTCTGGCCACTCTCCGTCGCAACCGGGATCAAAGCATTACGCCGAGCGTGCTTATAAATAACCACCCCTTCGGCAAGACCCTTGGCCCGGGCCGTCCGGACATAATCCTTCTCGAGGACTTCCAGCATCGCAGAACGGGTGATACGCAGGATATAGGCAAAACCTAAATAGGTCAGGGTCAGAACCGGGCCGGCCAACCGCCGGATCGCATCAAGGAATACATCAAAGCGCGCGTTGAGTAGCGAATCCAGGGTGATTATCCCGGTTATGATTCGAAACTGCTCCGACCTCACGATAAGACCAGCCTCGTAGCTCAAGGTACCGGGTGGAAACCAGCCCAGGATACTGTAAAAGATCATCATGACAAAAAATCCGAAGACGAAATCGGGAAAAGACCAGCCCACCACGGCGGATATCCGCAGGGCGTGGTCAAGCGGCCGGTTATGGTTGGTCGCGGACAAAACACCCAGCCATATCCCCAGAAGGATAATCGGAATACCGGAAAGCACGGCCAGTTCCAGGGTATAGGGAAAGCGGCGGATGAGCGCGTCGAACACCGGTTCCCTTCCCACAGTAGACCAGCCCAGGTTGCCCCGGACGACGTTTCCGATCCAGCGCCCATACTGTAGGTGCCAGGGATCCCGTAAACCGTGAAGTTCGATGATCCGCTCCACGCTGTCACCCTTGAGGCGCTCGGGCCCGGTGATGTACAGGGCGACTCGCTGTTCGGGAGTAAGACGCATAAACATTAAAAATATAATCAACGAAATACCCAGCAAGGTGAGGGGAAGGAACAACAGGCGCCGGATAATATAGAAAAGCACCGTCAAGGCCTCCATATCCATAGGGGAGGTCCCGTAAGAATTCCCCCTGGGTATTGATCAGAAATTACTCGGCTTTCCAAACCGAGAGAAAATTCACCTCACCCGGCCGCATGGGATGGAAATCCCAATCCTGGACCCAGCCGCGCCGCGGGAAAATCAACCGGGGCTGGAGAAGGGGAATTCCGAAGGCGGCATGTTCATAGGCGATGAGCTGAATTTTCTCATAGAGGGCTTCCCGGATCTTCGGGTCGACCTCGGCCACCGCCTGTTCGATTAAGCTGTTGAAATGTTCTTCGGCGAAATCACGGAATGGCTGACCTAAGAAAGCACCGAAGGTGCCCTTGCTGTGAAGGTAGGCGTAAATGAAATTGTGTGGATCCGCGAAATCCGCCATCCACCCCATGATAAAGGCGGGCATGTGCTCGTTCCGGTAGGCGTCAAGGAGGGTCGGCCACTCAAGACCCACTACCTCAACCTGGAATTTAGGATTCAAAGACTCAATGTTCTCCTGGAGCATTTCACAGATGGCTCGCCGCCTTTCGTTACCGATATTGTAGAAGAGGGTGATCTTGAACCCGGTTTCCCATAGTTTACCCCCCCAAGCCTTCTGGAATTCCTCCCGAGCCTTCTTTAGGTCAAACTCGTATCGCACCTGATCTTCGTTCCAGCCCATAAACCCTTTGGGGAGGACGGAAGGCAAGCGGGTCGCCAGACCACTCAGGGCCACATTGATCAGGGTATCGTAGTCCAGGCTAAAGTTGAAGGCCCGGCGGACGTGCACGTCACTGAAAAAGTCCGGTGGAATTCCCTCACCGTCCAACTGACCGCTTCCAAGATAGGGGCTCCCCGGACCCACCTCCCAAACCAACTGCATGGCATCGATCATCACCGTTTCGTGGATATCGACATCGATATTGGGCAGCCCCATGACCTGTTCGTAAAATTGTTGGGGGCAATGGATCTGATCGGCATCGCCAGCTTCGAGCATCGCCCGGCGGGTTCCCCATTCCTCAATTCCCCAGATGACGGCTGTTTTGATTTTAGCCGGATCGCCCCAAAAGCCATCAAATCTCTCGAGTATCACTTTCTGCTGGGCCCGGTCCCAATTCACAAGCTTGAATGGTCCGGTTCCATTGGCCGACGCAAAGATCGGACTTTCTTCTTTCCGCAGGTTGTAGTAACGCCACCATCCATCGGCCTCACCATCCCAGAGCCCCATTTCAATACTGGTTTCTCGATCCAGAATCGCACCCCAACTGGCATATCGGGTCAAAATACTGAGAAAAGGGCCAAAAGAACGGACCAGGTTAAATACTACGGTATTGCCCTCGACTTCAATTGCCGGATCAATGTATTCATTGTAGAAATCGATCAGCTTCTGCGCATCTTCCTCGTTGACCAGTTCACGGTCTTCGGTTAACGCTTCCATTAGGTTCACGCCTACCGTTTCAGCGACAAAGTTCGCCAGGTTCGGCTTATCGAAGAGGGAATCAATCAGCATATGCATCGGGCCGGCCGCCGGGTCGGCCAGGATGCCCCGCTCGAAGGTATACTCGACATCTTCGGGGGTCAAAGGCCGGTCGTTGTGAAAAGTCACTCCTTCCCGAATGGGGAAAACATAGGTTTTCCCACCATCATGGATCAGCCCATTCTCCAGGCTGGGCACCTTCAGGGACAACCAAGGTATGAATTCGGTCATACTGTCTTTCTGGTAGGCAATCAAGTTATCATACACAAAGCTAATGACTTCACCGCTGGCGGTATCATACGCCTGATGCGGATCAAGGGTATCCGGTTCGGAGATGGTCAGCATGATATAGGTATCCGGATTTTTGACTTGGGCAAAGGCCATGCCTGCAATAAGGCAGACACACACAGCGACGACCCCGATGATCATCTTTTTCACGGTACATTCCTCCTCTGAAAGCACTCTATAGAAGGGTGCAATGACAAAAGACTGAGCGGGTTCAAAGCCCCACCCTCTATTTTTATGTTCGCTGCTGTCGGTTCCGTCGACTGGTTGACTACTTGGAAACCTCCTCAAAACCCCTGCTCATATCAAGTGGCAAACGTCCCCTGCTAACGACTCCAACACCGAATACATCAGGAATCTCAGGCAACTTTGAGCCGGGATTCCCATGACCACCTCCTTTCCAGAGAATCAGCCACCATCCTTCAAGACTCCGGACTATAACCGGCTTTGCGATAGAGGATGGCATGCCTCAGTCAGACACCGCAGGAAAAACCCCAGCGCGGCAGGCAATGATTTCCACCGTCACCGTGGTGTGGTCGTGGTCTACAGTACAACACGTCCTACATTGTTGACCAGGGAGATATTCCTCGCCAATCCGCGGGCCATTCCCTCGTGAGTCGTGAAAAGCCCCGCTTCGGTTCAGGAACGATATCAGCAACTAAACGGAGCGAATTGAGCGAGCGATATTCAGGGTAGCGGCACACCTCGCCACCCTATCCTTATCCTTACACCAAGAAGAAGGCAAAGACAAGAGACAGAATCATGAACACCGTTGAAAATAGAACTGTCAGCTTGCCCAAGATGGACAGGTTTTTGAATTTACTGCTTTTATCCGCCCGGGTAGACCCTCCAAATATTCCACCTCCCAACCCCGCCTTACGGGGTTGGAAAATTACGACGAGAATCACACCGATTGATACGAGAACCTGGACGATCATCCAGTTTGCCATGTGTCTCCTCTCCTACCGGTAGGCTTTTAGGGTCTCCTCGACAATCGCGAGGAACTGTCCAGCATCGAGACTCGCTCCACCGACCAGCGTCCCATCGATATCCTTATCCTGGACAAATTCAAAAACATTTTCACCTTTGACGCTTCCCCCGTAAAGAATGCGACAACGCTCGGATGTTTTCACATTCCAGGCTCCAGCCAGTTCCCGCCGAATAAATTCAATCACCTGCCGGGCGTCTGCGGGGGCGGCTGCTCTCCCGGTTCCAATCGCCCAAACCGGTTCATAGGCAATCACCAGGGTCTCGGCTTTATCTTCCGTCACCCCGGCAATCCCAGCCGCCAATTGTCCTTTGATCACTGATTCCGTGCGCTTCGCTTCCCGTTCCTCGATCGTTTCTCCGACACAAAGGATGGGTCGCAGGTCATGAGCCAAGGCCGCAGCGACTTTCCGGCCAATATCCGCGGATTTTTCTCCGAATATATGCCGTCTTTCGGAATGGCCAAGAATTACGTAGGTACATCCAACATCGACGAGCATTGCAGGGGAAATTTCCCCGGTGAAGGCTCCCCAGTTCTCCCCATGCATATTTTGCGCGCCAAGTTTGACAGGCGTTCCGTAGACTTTTTGTTGAAGGGACCCGAGAGAGGTAAAAGGCGGACAGATAATGATCTCCATTGCCCCTCCGGCTCTCACCGGTAGGTCGCTTAGCAGGGCCTCGGCAAATGCCGAGGCCTCTTCCGTGGTTTTGTGCATTTTCCAGTTGCCAGCGGTAATCGGTATGCGGCTCATCCACCCACCTACGCCATCATGTACCGGACGAGGTCAACAGTCCGGCAGGAATATCCCCATTCATTGTCATACCAAGCCAAGACCTTGAGCAAGTTCCCACTGACCTTGGTGGACAGACCGTCGACAATCGACGAATAGGTGCTGTGCAAATAGTCGACCGAGACGAGAGGAAGATCGTTATAGGCCAGAATACCCTTCATGGGTCCATCGGCCGCATTCTTCAAGGCGCCATTCACCGCTTCGGCAGTCGTCTCCCTCTCAACCAGAGCCACGAAGTCAACCACCGAAACATCGGGAATGGGAACCCGAATCGCTCCGCCATCAAGCTTGCCCTTCAACTCGGGCATAACCTCCCCGATAGCCCGGGCCGCTCCGGTCGTCGTGGGAATCATCGACAGGCCGGCTGCCCGGGCCCGCCGCAGGTCTTTGTGTGGAAAATCGAGAATGACCTGGTCGTTCGTATAGGCATGAATGGTGGTCATGTATCCTTTGACCACCGAAAAATGGTCGTGCAGAACCTTGACTACCGGAGCCAGGCAGTTGGTGGTACACGAAGCGTTGGAAACGATGTGGTGCTCGGCGGCTTTGTACATCGCCTCGTTCACACCCATGACAATAGTTACATCCGGCTGTTTGGCCGGGGCGCTGATAATGACCTTCGAGGCACCAGCTTGCAGGTGCAAAGAGGCGCTGTTCCGGTCGGTGAATCTCCCAGTGGATTCGATCACCAGAGAAACCCCCAGGTCTTTCCAGGGCAACTGGCCGGGATCTTTTTGAGCGAAGACCTGCAAAGGTTTTCCGTCGACCAGAATCGCGTTATCCTGGGTACTGACCTCGTTACCTATGCTCCCATGCACCGAATCATACTTGAGCAAGTGGGCCAGGACTTCCGTTTTGGTCAGATCGTTGACAGCCACTACGTCAAAGTCTCCCATTTCGAGCATGCGCCGATAGACCAATCTGCCGATACGTCCGAAACCGTTAATCCCGATTTTCAACGAGCATACCTCCTTCTTCGTATGTGTATGAGCAGTTTTTCATCTGCACAGTCAGATCCGGAAAAGCCATACGTCCTATTATACACGAAGACAACGACCGGTCAAATTCCGAATCCATGACAGGCATGAAAAAAGAGGGGGTGTTGCCCCCCTCTCTCTCGTTTTGTCTCATCCGTGAACCACATGAGTCTTATGGTCGCGCCACCAGCAAGACCTGTCTCCTAAATGATCGCCACTTCGGTATCGTTTTTGAAGACGTGAATCTTGGCGGTGTCGACAACCGCGCTCAAGAAGTCTCCCACGTCGGTATGCGTCTGCATGTCCAAGACGGCGACAATCGTATGTGCACCACAAGTCAGATAGATAATCTGTTCCGAACCCAGCGGTTCCACAACATCGACGGTCGCTTCGATGAGGTTCCCGTGATTGTGCTCCATCTCCCGGGCATACCGCAGGTCATAGATGTCCTGGGGTCGGATGCCGAAGGTCGCTTCCTGGTTGACGAGAGGTTCAAGTTTGGCCTTGTAGTCGGGAGGAATCTGTATCTTGAAGGACTGGCCGTCGAGAATGATATTGTCTCCCTCTTTTTTGACGACTACATCGAGAAAATTCATCGAGGGGGTCCCGATAAACCCAGCCACGAACTTGTTGACCGGCTCGTTATACAAGGCAATTGGGCTTCCGACTTGCTGAACCAAACCATCCCGCATGACCACAATCCGGTCTCCCATGGTCATGGCCTCAATCTGGTCATGCGTCACGTAAATCATGGTGGTCTTGAGCCGGTTGTGAAGCTTGGACAATTCGGCTCTCATCTGGACCCTGAGCTTGGCATCGAGGTTGGACAGCGGCTCATCGAACAAGAACACTTTCGGATGACGGACGATCGCCCGACCTACCGCCACGCGCTGTCGCTGACCGCCGGAGAGCTGTTTCGGTTTTCGGCCGAGCAGTTCGCCGATACCCAGAAGATCGGCCGCCTCCTTCACCCGCTGGTCGATCTCGGTCCTGGGAAATTTCCGGAGTTTCAGGCCGAAGGCCATGTTATTGTAAACATCCATGTGAGGGTACAACGCATAGTTTTGAAAAACCATGGCGATGTCCCGGTCTTTGGGTGGAACATCGTTGACCAGGGTTTCTCCGATGAATATTTCACCGCTATCGATCTCTTCCAGACCGGCCAGCATCCGAAGCGTCGTGGTCTTTCCGCAACCTGACGGGCCAACCAGAACGATAAACTCTTCGTTCTGGATATCCAGACTGACCTTATTCACCGCCATAACTTCGCCAAAACGCTTCACGATATCCTTGAAAACCACACTAGCCATCTATGTTCCTCCTTATAATTTTTTTAAGAAAAAACTGGAAAGGGAAGAGTTGGAAATATTGGTATAACTCCTATTATTCTATGTTAACTTTTCCTCTCTGTCTACCCCTTCGCGTATCGCTTGGCGTTCAATCCGGCGAAGCCTGCGGAAAACTTCGGTTTTCGACAATATCGGATTACAGCGGTCGCCCAGTTCCCGCATGGACATAAATGGATATTTCACCCGGAGATCCGCAATTTCCCTTAGGGGCGGCGGCAGGTTTTCGGTATTCAAAAGAGCGATCAGACGTCGCTGGCGTGAGGATGATTGCACCACTTTATCCAGATTGGCCGTTTCACAGTTTGCCCATCGGATGATATCGTTGATGGTCGACTTTTCCACAGTAATTTTCTCGAATTCGAGGTACGCCCGCAAAGCCCCGATAAAACGGAGAAAGTCTCCAATTGTGCTTCCTTTTTTGGTATAAAGGCTGTACTCACCCTTTCGGTAGCGAAGAGTGAAGGCGAGAGATTCCTCCGACAAACGGCCCATAATTCTTTCTGCCAACGACCCCGAACTGATTGGAAACTCAAGGTGATAGGCCCGACGGGGATTTCCCAGATAACCCCGGGCCTCAAAGAAGCCCCGTATATAGTGGTCAAACCCGTGCGTCCCGGTATTAAAGATCACGTCTTCATTGCTGTTGAGGTCAAGAATGAGGTTGTGGGCTGGTCCGTGAGAAATAATGACCTGGTAGTAGGTTCCCCGACTCAAGCCTTCCCGGTCGATACGCGACAGGGAATGAAGAAAACCGGGAAACAACAATTTTTGGAAATAGATTATTTTCTTGATCAGGGCCAATTCCCGATGCACAAACGAGATCGCCGCACCCTCGGAGTCCTGACGGTATACCCCCCCTCCCCGCAAAAGACCGGTCCATTCGGCCCGGACCAACAGTGGTTCCACCGGGAACAGAGCATTAAGCTCCTGCTTGACTCGCTCATGGAAATCTATCATGCACGGCATCCATTTGTTCAATACAACTCAAGATTTAAGATAGAAGAACCTTTCCGTCCCCGTTGTTCACTTATCGGCGAACCGACTCCGGAGCCGGATTCTGATCTCGTCGATTACCTGTTGCGGGATCCGGAGGGTTTGACTCGCCTCCTGGGGCGTAACTTCAAGCAGATCGCCAAGGTTGTTGAAGGCGGTGAGTAAGCGCTTTTTTCGGACCGGTCCGACTCCGGGAATCCCATCGAGGATCCCTTCGAACCCGCGTTTGTTCCGTCGCAGACGATGAAAGCCGAGTGCGAACCGATGGGCTTCATCCCGCACCCGTTGAAGAAACCGGAGCACTTCCGAATGATCCGGGAGCCGCAGAGGAGAACTGCCGGATAGTAAGTGAATTTCCTCGAATCCTTTGGCCAGAGCCGCCGCGGGAATCTGAACCCCGACTTTGTTCATGGCCTGCCGGGCTGCGGAGAGTTGCCCCTCCCCTCCATCGACCAGCAGGAAATCCGGCAAATCGCGATTCTGACATTGCAACTGGCGAAAGTAGCGGACAAGAACCGCATCTATTGCGGCATAGTCATCCGGGGCTTCTCCTCCCTTCAGAATGAATTTCCGGTACCGTTTTTTCGCCGGCCTTCCTTCCTGAAAAGAGACCACCACCCCGACCGTTTCATCTCCCTGGAACGTGGATATATCCACTGCGTCCACAAGGCGGGGGAGCATCGGCAGGACAAGAACGTCTCTGGTCCGGATAAGGAGTTCTTCTCCAGCCATTTCCTTGAGAAGGATTCGCCGTCTCTCCCCTTCCAGAGTCTTTTTGATGTTTTCCCGGGCAAGGGTGAGGAGATCCCGTTCCCGGTCATCGCGGGGCAGGGTAACGTTCAGGGGGAACGAAAGTTCGCTAGCATTTTGTCTGAGGTCATCCTGATTTTGGACCGCGACGACCAACCGGGGGGGAACAAAGTCTACGTCGGAGTAAAAGCTCTCCAGGAACTCCTGAATGAGATCATGGTGCTCCGGCTGACCTTCCAGAGTAACCAGATAGTTTTCACTCCCGACCAGACATCCTCGCCGAATTTTCACCACCGTCACACCAGCCAGTCCCTCCCAAAAACCCCCTTCGATAAAATCCACATCGGCTGCTTCCTCGAGAACCAGCCGGTAGCGAATCATTATTTTCCGGACCGCCTCTAGGCGCCCGCGGAAATAAACCGCCTTTTCGAAATCGAGATCCTTAGCTGAAGCCCACATATCCCGTTCCAAGCGCTCTTCCACGTTTTTGAATTCGCCTCGTAAAAAAGCGTGGGCGTCCCACAGGTTCTCCTGATATACATCCTCGGTCACCTTTCCTACACAGGGCGCACTGCACAGTCCCACTTCGTGATCGAGACAAGGACGAACCAGGGGAAAACGATTTTCCGGATGTTTACATCCACGAATTTGAAATATCGACCGGAGAATTTTCAGTCCTTCCCTGGTTTTGCGGGAATCAGTATAAGGGCCGAAAAAAAGGCCGTTTTTCGCCGTTTTTCGCCGGGTGAAGCTGACCGCAGGAAACTTTCCATCTCGGGAAAAACAAAGATAGGGATAGCTCTTGTCGTCCCGGAGACGAAGGTTATATCGCGGCCGGTAATTTTTGATCAATTCTTCTTCAAGAAGCAGTGCCTCATGTTCATTATGAGTGAGAATCGTGGCCACCGAGTGGATCTCATCGGCCAAATTCCGGCGAAAGACGGAAGGACTCCTGCTTAGATGAGATTTGACCCGTTTTACAATATTAATGGCCTTTCCGACATAGATCACCTCCGCCTTCCGGTTTTTGAAAAGATATACCCCGCAGGCAGCCGGAAGGCTCCCAATATCTTCTCTTGCTACTTCATGTCTGGCATACCGGGCTTTC
>DATIKP010000095.1 GCA_035477455.1 Atribacteraceae bacterium | reverse complement strand
GGGTCAGCGATTCCAGATCCTGGCGGATGTTCTTCGGCCAATCTTCGGCATGTAAATGTCTTAGGCACAAAAAGGTGCGCGATCCCCATAGGGGTTGGAGGTCTTTCCAGTAATGGACTACGCCTTCTTTGAGAGATTGCTCTTTTTCCTGGCGAGTTATACAGAGAGAGCACGCTGTTCTTCCCCGGTGGGAATCTTCAAGATATGCCTTGGTCAGGTCGGCGTAAAGAATGGCAATGCCCAGAACGGATGGCCGTAGCCGGTAAATCAGCCGGACATGGTCAGGACAAAATCCTCCCTGCCGGCGAAGCGAATCCCTGATGGAGGGATCGGTGATATTTTCGTAAAAAAGCGTGTTTAGATACCTTTCCTCGAAACCTCGTTCCATCCGGCATAGAAAACAGCCGGACCGGGAGATGTTTTCCTGGAGATCATGCCAACGTGCGTCTGTTTTCCTATTCAAGACGCACTTACCTGATGTCTGTCCATCGCTTTTATGTTTTTCGTCCTCTACCGGGAGTCTTCAATGGATTGTAGCAGAGCCTTTCGGAGAGGGCAAGGGAATTGAATGTTACGGCTTTCGGGGACCGGCTTTGGAGAATGTTGTTCCGATACCTGGCTTTTTTGTTGCGCAATAAGCTTCTTGCTGGTATTCTTGAATTAGATGTGAAGGTTGATTTGGATAATCCCGCTGCGGTGTGTTCCGGACAACAGTGGGACGATAAGGCTGAGCGCTAAGGACGTTTTTCCACTTTCATACACCGGCTCGTCTTCACATCTTTGCACTAATATTATGACTGGGGAGGTTAAATGATGACACAGGTCAAGACATCAGGCGATATACCGAAAAAGATGAAAGCCGTGGTAGACTATAAACCGGGTGATTTCCGGCTGGAAGAAGTGAATGTTCCCCAGGTCGGGCCGGGTGAAGTCTTGATCAAGGTAGGAGGATGTGGAATCTGTATCGGTGATGTCAAGGCGTTTCATGGTGCAGCCCGGATCTGGGGTGGAGATGGCCAGCCTCGTTACATCGACCCGCCGGTGATTCCCGGTCACGAGTTTTACGGACAAGTCGTGGCCCTGGGAGAAGGTGCTGAGGAAATTCATGGGCTTTCCCTGGGTGACTGGGCCACTTCCGAACAGATCGTTCCTTGTGGGGCATGCCGGTTCTGTCGAAGAGGTGAGTACTGGATGTGTGAGCCTCACGCGATTTTTGGATTCAAGAAGGGGATCGCCGACGGGGGTTTCGCCGAGTACATGAAATGGAATGCCATGACCCGAAACCACAAACTGCCGGAGGGGTTTCCTCTGAAGATCGCTCCGTATATCGAACCCTTGGGCTGTGGGATTCACGCTGTGGACCGGGCAAATATACAATTGGACGATGTGGTGGTAATCGCCGGGATGGGTACTTTGGGTTTGGGAATGCTCCAAACCGCCCGGATGAAAAATCCCAAATTATTGATTGCAGTTGATCTCAAGCCGAACCGGCTAAGTCTGGCGAAAAGCCTTGGTGCGGATCTGGTGATGAATCCAGCTACAGATGACGTTGTCAGCCAGGTCAAGGATCTGACCGAGGGGTACGGATGTGACGTGTACATTCAAGCCAGCGGCCATCCCAAGGGGACCATTCAGGGTTTGCAGATGATCAGGCGGCTGGGCCGGTTCGTAGAGTTCAGTGTTTATAACGAACCGGTCACAGTGGACTGGAGCATTATCGGTGACGTGAAGGAACTGGATATTTTAGGTGCCCACCTCAGCCCCTACGCCTATCCGACAGCTATCCGTTTTCTCCACGAAGGGAAAGTAAAGGCCGATCACATCATTACCCAGGAACTTCCATTGGAGGACTATATGAAGGGACTCGAAATGATGGAAAAGGGAGACGAAGCCATCAAGGTGCTGCTGAAGCCATAATTGCGCGTATGCATAGAGGTTGAGAAGAATTTCAAAGTTGTGTTGGGTTGGAGATATTGAGTAAAAGCTGAAAGATGCCGTGAAAAGAGCCCGGGCTCTTTTCACGGCATCTTTCATTCAGGTGACACGATATCATCAGTCCAGGACTGAGATGAGCAGACAGGAGACAACCCACAACGAGCAGGCTGCGGATCGCTCTGTAGTCGGCGAATGGTTCCTATTTATCACTTTGGCCATACTTCCACCTGCAATGTGTTGTTTCGTTGGTTTTTTCATTCGTTAGACAGCGCTTGATGAGAACCGTGTTTCAGCCTGAACGCTCCCTCCGTCGTTTAGCGGTAGTTTTTCCCCGCCGATCGGTGGGCGGAGCAATCGTCGGTGATGCTTCTTGATCTTTACGGGGCCACATCCGCCAAACGAACAATAGGATCGGCAACGTAGCTACCTGGGCGGCGGTGAAAAACCCCATACCCCATGAGCGGTTTAAATACACAGCTATGACCAGAGGCATATCCCGGATGGTTTCTTCCAGGAGTCCCCTTAGTATCTGGTGGTAAAAGACAAAAGACCAGAACTGGTAACCGATCGGCAAACGGTAGCGGTCAAGATAGAAATAGCGGATAAAGAGAAAGATTCCGATGCCGATACCGACAGACTGTGCCGGCCAGCGTCCGAAGGAAAAATCCGTAGGGCGGCCGAGTATTTCCTGATTGATGATATTGGCCACCCGGATCAGGGAATATCCCAGGCCTAAACCCGGGACAGCCAGATCCGCCACCAGGTTGAAGGAGATTCGAACTCGAAAACGAAGATACCACCAAGCTGCCGCCACTCCACCCAACAGTCCGCCGTGCCAGGCCAATCCTCCCTCATAGACTTTGAAGATCTGAACCGGTTTTCGCCAGAACCAGTCGGGGTGATTGGCGGCGACAAAAACCAGCCGGGCACCGATCAGCCCACAGATGACCGCCAAAAAACTCATCGTCAAAAGGGCCTCTTCTTTGATGCCGAGTGATTTACCTTTTCTCAGCAGATACCAGATGGCCAGGAATATGGACAAAGCCATGGCCACCCCATACCAGCGGATGGTGAGAGGTCCGATACTGAAAGCGACCGGGTTGAAACCGCCTTGCATCATCACTGACACGCTCCTTTTGCTATAGGACTATTTGGCGATAGCCCTCCCCACTTTTCTCTTCTACCTGTTTGGCGAAGAAATGTTATCTTATTGTACCGGAAAGCAGACGAAAGAACAGTGGGAAAGATACTGGCATATCGTACCGGTCATATTGTAAGCAGTTTTGTTTTTCTTGACAAAGTTCCTCGAAAAATGATAAATTTATGTAAATTTACATATAAACTGATTTTGGAAGGAGGATTTTCTTTGAAAAACGCATTGTTTGTCGGTATTATACTCGGGAGCTACCCTCAAAACTTATGTATAGCCAAATAAAAACCGGTGGCGTATCCTAAGGTGAAGTTCCTATGAAGAAATCACCTCGCTCCCCCGAAGAGAAGACAGGCCATGAGTAAAGCAAAGCCCGTTACCGAGGAATGGTCAAAGGAACCGAACCAAACCGATGGAAGAACTGATCCCCTGGCTCTACCTGTCCATTTGGCGGAAACAGGACCCCTCCCGG
>DATIKP010000094.1 GCA_035477455.1 Atribacteraceae bacterium | reverse complement strand
ATGTGATTCCGGAAGGAAATTGTTCTATGATAGAAAAAGAAAAATATAAACGGATGGTGTAACGAGACCACTAGACAGTTTCTTCATAAGCCCGAAAGCGAGGACATTGATTGACTGAAGGGAGAGCCAGCTCATGATCAGAACCTTTTCAGAAATCCCATCGAATCAAAGACACCGGGTGGCCGCCGTTCCGGGCGGTGAGGACCAGAACACTCTGCTGGCCCTTGAGTCCTGTCGGGTCTCCGACAATCTGACTTCTCTACTCATCGGCAATCCGGAGAGAATTATGCGAACGCTCCGGGAACTCTCGTTTGATCCCGCTCATTACCGGGTCCTTGATAGCCGTGGCAATGAGGCAATGACCCGGGAAGCCCTGCGCGCGTGTGACCGGGGAGAGGCGGATATCCTGGTGAAGGGCATGGTCAATTCCCCTTCCTTCCTGGCCGCGATCCTGGCCCATAACAAAGAAAAAGGACACAACACCCTGATCAACCAGGTCTGGATCTTCGAAAACATCCGTTCCGGCAAACTCCTGGTCCTCAGCGACGGCGCCCTGATCATCGCCCCCGATCTGAGTGAAAAAGTGAAAATTATCGCTAATTGTGTGGCCTTCTGCCGGGCGATGGGGATCAGCGAGCCGAAGGTCGCTGTCCTCGCCCCCCTGGAAAAGGTGAACCCGCGTATCCCCTCCACCGTCGATGCCGCCTGCTTAAGCGTGATGAACCAGCGGGGGCAGATTCCCAATTGTCTGGTGGAGGGACCGCTCGCTCTGGATAACGCCATAAGCCCGGAAGCGATGGAACTCAAGTCGATCCAGGGCAAATTCAACGGGCATCCGGATATCCTAATCGTCCCCGACCTCGACGCCGGGAACATCCTGGGAAAATCCCTGGTCTATTTCGCCGGTTTCCGAACGGCTTCGCTCCTTTGGGGGAGCGCCTACCCCACCGCCCTTCCTTCCCGCTCCGGAACGCCCGATTCCAAAGCCTCATCCATCCGTTTCGCCCTGTATGTCGCCAATCAGAAACAGGAAGGCGAGTCCCTGGGATGACCGCGGCGGTCTTAACCGGGAAAAATGGTATCGGTCGAAGCGGCAGATTCCCCACATAACCCCATCGGACCCATCAGTGATCCATCGTTCGCCCCTGGATCTGACTAGGTGAACTCACCTTTCCGTTTCGTCCCAGATGGGTTGGCCAAGATCTGGGAAGTCGGTCCTTTGAACTTCTTATTCACGAGAACTCTGGTTGACAGGGACAAAGAAGTAGCTTATGCTGATAACATACTTACAAAGATTTAGTAAGAAAATCTCCTCAATCTATTGCGGTATTGGATGGAAAAGCAATGTGCGGACAGCCGCCTTTGATCCGGAAAATTAACCGTAAGAATATCCTCAAGACGATCGAGAAGGACTTCCCGCTCTCTCGGACCCAGCTCTCGAAAAAAATCGGCCTGTCCCTTCCCTCTGTATCCCGGATTGTCGACACCCTGATCGCGGAGGATGTACTCCGGGAAGTTGGAAAAGGGCAATCTTCCGGTGGTCGTAAACCGCTGCTGGTTGAAATTAACGCTACCCACCGCTATGTTTTCGGAGTGGAGGTGTCCCGGCAAAGCAGTGTAATTTGCTGTGATTTGATGGGAAATATCCTGGAGCGTAGTTCGCTGGTCCCGGACATCTCGGAGGGGCCGCTTTCTATCGCCCGCCAGGTCTCTTTTGAGGTGGAACGACTTCGGGTCACTTTGGGTATTGATCCGGACCGGGTTGTCGGAGTGGGAATCGGAACGCCCGGGTATCTCTTTAAGTCCTCCACCAGAGTACGAAACTCGTTCTTTTACGGGTGGCACCAGACGAATGTAAACGATATTTTCCCCCCCCTCTTTCCTTACCCGGTGTTTATCGAAAACGTCGCGCGGGCATCCACCCTGGCTGAAGCAATATTCGGGTGGGGTCGCGAGTATAAAAGCTTTTTTTATGCGTATCTCGACTGGGGGACCGGAGGGGGGATCGTTTCCGATGGAAAACTCTGGCGGGGTCGCGACGGATTGGCTGGTGAATTCGGACACACGATCGTCGAAAGGCACGGGATTCCCTGTTACTGCGGTAATCTGGGGTGTATCGAACAATATACATCGACGGCGGCTATCGTGCGGGAAGCAAAAAGGCTGGGCTGGTGCCGGTCTGAACCGGATGTCCCGGAGGCCATCCATGATTTTGATGCGATCCTGGAGGATTTCGCTTCCGGCGACCCGGTGATCCGCTCTGTCCTTGCCGAAGCCGGAAAGGTCCTCGGTTTGGGTCTGGCCGGAGCCATTAACCTGCTGAACCCCGATGTGGTGGTTCTTGGGGGAGAAATAAGTCGGCGGTGCCCGTTCGTGTGTGAAAATGCTATCGTGAGTGCCCGGGAAAACATTTTTTCCCTCGCAGCCAGGGATACGCCCATCTTCACCAGCCAGGCCGGCAAGGAATCGGTAGCCCTGGGCGCCGCCCGTCGGGTCATCACCAACTATTTTGAGCAGTTAATGTAAATCGTCCGGAGGCAATTATGGTTGAGCACGAAATGACCGATCGGGAAAGAATTATCAGTGTTTTTCAACGCCGGAGTGTCGACCGGATAGTATGGCAACCCAGAATCGAGCATTGGTACCACGTGAACAAAGTCACCGGTTCTTTACCGAAACCCTACCGGGACATGAGCCTTCTTGAAGTGTACCGGGACCTACCTGCCTCGGTTCGTTACTATTACGACGAGGGAACCGACATCTCCACCCCCCGGACCTATATTCGTACCGAATACACTGGCGGAGTCGCGATCCGGGAAACGCGGAAGAGAGACACGGTCCGGGTGGACTTCATCACCCCGGTCGGCGAGCTGACCGGTCTCAAGGGATTGGCCGAACACGGTCTTTCCTGGCATTATCTGGAACACCCGGTGAAAACCCCCGGAGATCTCACGGTGATCGAGTACATTTACCGTCATACCCATTACCGGTTTGATTTCGCTTTCTATAACCAGGCTCGGGAAGCGATGGGAGGAAGCGGTGAAATCCAGTTTTACTGGGAAAGAAGTCCTTTTCAGCGGCTCTATCTCGAATACCTGGGGATCGCCGGGACCAGCCTGGCGCTGTACGATTATCCCGACCGGATCCGGGAGTATCTGCGCATCACCGAGGAAGCCGAAGACGAGTTGTTTGAAGTCCTAGCCTTATGCCCGGTGAACATTCTCAATTTCGGAGAAAACCTCGACGGCCGTTTCAACTCTCCCCGCATCTTCTCCAAATACCTGGTTCCCTACTACCGGAAGCGTGTCGATCAACTGCACCGGGCCGGTAAATTCTGCCACGTCCATCTGGACGGCATACTCAAGCCCCTCCTCCCCCTGCTCAAAGACCCCGGCTTTGATGGCATCGAAGCCGCCACTCCACTACCCCAGGGGGACGTGACCCTTGAGGAACTCAAGGAAGCCATGGGGGAAATGGTTCTTTTAGACGGTATTCCCATGCTCTATTTCCTGCCCGAGTATTCTCAGGAGGAATTGGAATCCACTACCCGCCAGGTCATCGACCTGTTCAGCCCACATCTGATCCTGGGGATCTCTGACGAGATATCGCCGCTGGGGGATATCGAACGGGTGAAGCTGGTTGCGAGGATCGTGGCGGAATACGGAAACGCTTGAAGAAACGTTGAAATGCATGCCAATGGGGATCCGGAGGCCAAGGGAGGTGATAGGCACATCGTTAAACAATCTTTCGTATTGGGATTGCGCAGCTTTAGCGAGGATTGTTTGTGTGTTTGCCAGTTACACTATTGCTCAAGGGAGGTTGATTGGAGTCATGAAAAAATTCGCTATGTTTCTGTTATCCGGTCTTCTGCTTTTCGGTGTGTTTTCCGGAATGGCGCTTGCCCAGGGAATCACTCTGGATGTGTGGATGATGGTGCAGGCCGATGTCGATCTGCTGCGGGCCCAGGAAGAGGCGCTCGAAGATTTCAAGGCGATCTACCCGGACATCGATGTCCAATTTACCGTGTTTCCCTATGTCGAATACCGGGACAAGCTCCTTATCGCCGCCATGGCGGGAAATCCGCCGGATGTCGCCGTCGTGGACCAGATCTGGAACCCGGAATTTTCCTCAGCCGGGTTTATTATTCCTCTCGATGACTATGTTGCCGCATCCGAAACGGTCAATGAAGACGCGTTTTTCTCCGGGGCTTGGGATTCCGCGCTTTACAAGGGACGACTTTACGGGATTCCTTTCGATGTCGGCGTCTGGGCGTTGAACTATTACAATAAAGACCACTTCCGGGCCGCCGGACTCGACCCGGAAGTCCCGCCGGTCACCTGGGACGATTTTTACGAATACGCGACCAAGCTCACCCGGGACACCTCGGGGGACGGGATCATCGATCAATGGGGAACGGCGCTCTTTGTCGGGACCGGGGACGCGATTCAGTGCATCACCAACGCTTTGAAGTTTTCCAATAGCGGATCGGTTCTGAATGAAGACTTTACCCGGGCCGTCCTCAACGAACCGGCCGGTGTCGAGGCCATGGAGTTTTTCAAAAGCCTTCAGGCTGTGAACCCAGCCGGTGAAGTGGCCCGTAGCGAAGAGGATTCCTTCATGCTCTTTACCGCGGGATCGGTTTCCATGTTTTGGTATGGAGAATGGGGCCAGAGCACCGTGAAGGCCCGGGCACCGGAGATGGACTGGGGATTGGGGAATTTCCCCAAGGCGGAAGGGAAGACCAGTATTGGTACTTTCGGCGGCTGGAACATGGTTATATTTGAGCAGACCCCCTACAAAGACGCCGCCTGGAAATTTATCGAACACTGGACCAGCAGAGAAGTCAACGAAAAAGTCGCCTCATTGACTCCGGCTAACAAGGAAGCGGCGGTTTCCTTTCTGACCGAAAGAAGGCTCTTTCCGGACGTGATCCTCCGTCAGTTGACCACCGCCCTGTACCGGCCGATTTTCCCTCGCTATCCGGACTTGGCTGAGGTGCAGCGTAGCGCGACAACCGCTATCCTTCTGGGGCAAAAGACTGTCCAGCAGGCTCTAGACGATGCGGCACGAGAGATTGATCAACTGCTTGACGAATATTACGCCGAAAGATTATAACCCGAATCCAATAGCCGGGGTTTACCGCCCCGGCTATTGGGAAATCCGGAGGTTAGGATGGAAGGACCCATCTTGCTTATCTCTTCTCACTTCTCACGGTATTGCTTGGAAAGATTAGATCGATGAAAAGAGAATGGATTTCGGGGTATCTGTTTATTTTGCCGTCGGTGTTTCTTCTGGCCGTCCTTTTGATCTATCCACTTTTGCTTACATTCAACCTGAGCCTGTACGATGTCTCGCTTACGGCAACCCGGTTTTTGGGGTGGGGCGCTTACCAGAGACTGCTGACCTCCCCTATGCTCTACGTCGTTTTCCGCAACTCAGTGGTGTGGACGATTCTCGTTGTCTTCTTCCAGTTCTGGCTGGGTCTGGGGTCGGCCCTGGTATTGAACCGGTCTTTTTTCGGGCGGACCCTGGTGCGGGGGATCGTCATTTTGCCCTGGGTAATGCCCGGTGTAGTGGCGGCCATGGTTTGGCGCTTGATGTATGAACCGCAACTGGGTTTGATCAATCACTATCTGCGAGTTTTAGGTCTGATCGAGAAACCGGTTACCTGGCTGAGCCTCCCCGGCCTAGCCCTGTACTCGGTGATCGTGGCCGCCATATGGAAAGGTTTTCCCTTTTCGACGCTGATGTACCTGGCTGGGCTCCAAACCGTTCCGGAAGAACTCTACGAAGCCTCAGAAATCGATGGAGCGGGGGAGTGGAAAAAGTTTATTCACGTGACGCTTCCCACCATGAAACCGATCATAATCATTACCTTGCTGTTGACCTTCATCTGGACTTTCAATTACTTCGAACTGGTCCATGTAATGACCGGAGGCGGCCCGGCTGAAACCAGCCACATTTTCCCCACCTATATCTATACATTGGGCTTCCGGCGCTTCCGTTTTGGAGACGCTTCCCGTTTCGCAGTTCTCAATTTTATCTTTCTCTTGATCTTCAGCTTGCTCTATATCCGCCTGAGCCTGCGCAGGGAGAGCCTGGAATGAACAAGGCTCTGGAAACCCGTAAAAACATCACCACCGCCATCTTTGTAGTGCTCCTGATGGCCTTTGTGCTATTTCCCTTCGCCGTGATGCTGTCCATGTCTCTGAAGGCCCCGGATGAACAGTTTACGGTTCCTCCCTACCTCATACCGCAACGGCCGACGATAGAGAACTACCTGCATGTCTTCGGGCGGGGGTCGATGTTTATCCGCTATTTCTTCAACAGTTTCCTGGTGGCTTCCTCGACGACGCTTATGGTCATCGCCGTCGCCATTTTCTCCTCGTATGCCTTCGCCCGCCTCTATTTTCCAGGAAAAATGGGGTTTTTTGTGTTACTGTTGTTCAGTCAACTTTTCCCCTTGGCAGCGATTATCGTTCCCTTGTATCGGATTATGAGTCGGCTTGGTCTCATCGACTCTTTCCTGGCCCTGATTATTGCCTATCTGACGTTCTCGGTTCCCGTTGGGGTCTGGCTTTTACGGGGATTCTTTGCTTCGCTACCCCGGGACCTCGAAGAAGCGGCGTTGATCGATGGTTGCACCCGCTGGCAAGCGTTTTGGCGGATAATCCTACCCCTGATGCGGCCGGGCATCGGGGCTACGGCTTCCTATGTCTTTTTTATCACCTGGCAGGAGTTCATGTTTGCCTTGACCTTCATCACCTCAATGGACAAACGGACGCTTCCCCGAGGAATTTTTGATTTTGTCGGCCAGTACGAAACAAATTGGGGAAACCTGATGGCCGCCTCGATCCTGATCTGCATCCCGGTGTTCGTTTTGTTCCTATTCGTCCAGAAACAACTGGTTGGCGGACTGACCAAGGGAGCGGTGAAGGGATAGAAAGTAAAGAGCATAGAAGTATAAAAACTACGAGTTCCAACAAACCCGAATCTCGCTCACGGTCCTTTCCCGTTTCTCCGGAAACGTTTCCCACACTTCAAACTAAGGGGCGTGGGTCGTTGCTGGCTCGAAACATCTCGGAAACCATAGCCTAAAAAGGCTATCACCGAAGAGGGTTTTGTAAAGAGGTGTAAGGAGCTAATGTCAAAACGTGAGTCTGAGGCGTACACCAGCCATGTCATGATTGCGGCAAGGTCAGCAGGTCTGCCAGGAAGCACCGGGGGTTGTATTCTTGCTCCTGTGGCTACAAGGCAAATGCTGATTTAAATGGAGCAGCCAACTTATACAAGAACGCCTACAAGGTATCTCCCTGGGGTAACGCCCCGCGGAGTAGTGAGGACGTGACTTCCCCCGCGCTCGTGGCCAGATTTATCGGCCATATGGTGCGCGAACTTGCGGTATAGCCGTTCTTCGGGATGCCCCTCATTTCAATGAAGGGAGGGATGTCACTGGGTGGTTGTTTAAAACTCCCTGAATACTATATCCTCACCAGTACGTATCATCTATGTGGGGGGTGAACAGGTAGTGGGTTCAGACGCTCTGGGGCAATTGATCAACGTCTTACAGGAAGCCGGAAAAAATGGGATTACCGACCGGGCCGTGGTTGGATTTGATGGTTTTATCGACAGGATCTCCCGGGTGGTGAAGGTACGGGAGGACCGGGAACGGTTCACGCCCTTTGCGACGATCAGCGAATTCGGGAACCGTATCCGGGAAGCGGCTGGTAAGAGCTGTGATCTTGAATATGTCACCGAAATGGAAAAAATCGGCGGGAATTCCCCGATCATGGCTCATGCTCTGGCTCGTCTGGGCATAGCCACTACGCTATTGGGCGCGATCGGATATCCGGAAATCTGTCCGGTGTTCCGGCAGATCGATCCTCACTGCCGGATCATCCCCATATCTTCGCCCTCTTTTTGCACCGCCCTTGAATTCAGCGACGGTAAAGTGATGCTCTCAGACCTTAAGATTTTAGATGAGGTGAACTGGAAACTCCTCACCGAGCGCGTGCCCCGCTCCACGCTTCGGGAAATCTTCGAGGAGAGCCGTCTTGTCGGGTTTTTGAACTGGAGCCAACTCTCGGCGGTGGAAACCATCTGGGAGGGCGTCCTTACGGAGATTGTCCTCGCTCCCAATTTTCCGACTACTGGAGAGCGGTTTCTGTTCGTCGATCTGGCGGATCTGTCCAAAAAAACCTCCGGTGATGTGCGGCGGGCCTTTGCTCTGATCGGTCGTTTCTCTGGGTCTCACCGGGTATTCCTGGGTATGAACGAGAATGAAACCCGTCTGGTCCAGCGGGCGCACTTTCCGGAGGATCCCAGCAACCGGCTGCTGCTTCAGGCTGTGGAAAAGATTTTTGGGGAGCTGTCCATCGAAGGAATTGTGGTGCACCTGGTCAACGAATGTTTCATGGTTAGCCGACAGGGGACCTTTCAGGCCCGGGGAACAAGGATATTCCGTCCAAAGCTTTTGACCGGAGGGGGCGATAACTTCAACGCCGGGTTCTGTTTCGGCCTTTTACTTGGCCAGCCATATGCCCACTGCCTGATCCTGGGGACGTATACGGCCGGGTATTACGTCCGGGAAGGGCAAAGCGCGAACCTCCCGGTCCTGATCGATGAATTGAGACAGGCGAGTTTCGAGCCTTGCAACCAGTTCTGATGCCTGTTCGCTTAACCAGGCGGCGTATCCGGCATCACTCGGGAGGAAAAATATGAGCTACCTGCGGGAAATGGTGGAACAGGCTGATGTCCTTGAGGCGCTCTTCCGTACGGAGCCACAGTATGTGTACCATACCGATCTCACCCGCTTGACCCGGTTTCGGCGGGTGGTGTTCACCGGGATGGGCAGTTCGTATTATGCCGGCTGGTACGGGGCAATGCTTCTGAACCGTTCCGGCGTCCCGGCCTTGGTGTTCGAATCCCAGGAACTGGAGCGTGGGTTTTTACCTTTACTCGATGACGATGTGCTCCTGGTCGCCGTTTCCCAGTCGGGGGAGAGTCGGGAAACAGTTGGGTGTGTCCGGGGGATCCAGGGAAAAAATACCTTGGGGATAACCAACCGGCCAAAGAGCGCCCTAGCCCGAGCGTGCGAGCTCGGGTTTGTGGACATACGGGCCGGAGTGGAGAAAACATCGGCGACCAAAACTTACACGAATACCTTGGGTGCCCTGCTCCGCCTCGTGGTGGATCTTCGGATTCACCGGTCTGATCAT
Organism: Atribacteraceae bacterium; assembly: GCA_035477455.1. Taxonomy (NCBI): domain Bacteria; kingdom Pseudomonadati; phylum Atribacterota; class Atribacteria; order Atribacterales; family Atribacteraceae; species Atribacteraceae bacterium. Next base: position 38,306 of record DATIKP010000094.1, on the reverse strand, counting down.
TTTGACAGCGGAGTTCGGGATTGCCTGGCAGCCATGCGGCGCTGGCTGGGGGAGAGTGTGAGGCTTCAGGAAATCCTTCAGCGGTTTTTCGAACAAACCCCTCACTTGGCGTTTATGGGGAGCGGTTTCTCGTTGCCCTCGGCCCGGCAGGCCGCCCTGATTTTCGGGGAAATGACCCACCGCCTCACGACGGCTCTTAGTATTGGTGCATTTTTTCATGGCCTGATAGAACAAGTTGGCCAGGGGTATGGCGCTGTTTTCTTTCATGCTTCGCCGGTGATCGATTCCCCCTTTTCCGAGGCGGTGGAGGCTGTTTTACGAACGGGAGGCCGGGTTCTCTTGGTGGGTTCCCGGCACAGCCTCGGGAATTATCCGGAAACCAAGCAAGGCTTGGTTTTGAGCTATGACCTGCCCAGTGAAGAGCTGGGACCTCTGGTCGAAATCATTCCCGCCCAGTGTCTGGCCTATGCGGTGGGCCTCGCCTCAGGCTTGAAGCCGGGAGAACTCCTGAGGGTATCAAAACTCCCTTGACGGGGAGGGGTGAAAGTGGTCAAGTCCATTTTTCCCTGTAAAAGCGGATAACCTTTTTCATTCTTAAGAAATACCCGGATGGAGGAGAGAACCGGTGTCCTGGTGATCATCGGCGCCACCGAGAACGGAGAATGGTCAAAGGTCCGCACTGTGCCGTGGGGGATGGGGCTTTGGGACTCTGGAAAGCCCTCCTCCCGGTCTTTGGCAAAACCCGCCCCCAGCGCTGCTGGGTGCCCAAGACCGCCAACATCCTGGACAAGCTGCCCAAGAGCGTGCAGCAGAAAGCCAAGGATGACCTGCACGAGATCTGGATGGCGGAAGCCAAGGAGAGGGCCGAGAAAGCCTTCGATCACTTCATCACCACATACCAGGCCAAATATGCCAAAACCACCGACTGCCTGGCCAAGGACCGGGAGGTGTTCCTCACCTTCTACGATTTCCCGGCTGAACACTGGCATCTGTACACCACCAACCCGGTAAAATCCACTCATGAGTACCGTCAGGTTGCAAACCGACAAGACCAAGAACTGCGGGTCCCGAGTGACCGTCCTCAGTATGGTCCTTAAGCTCTTTCTCAGTGCCGGGAAACGGTGGAGAAGACTGAAGGGAGTTCCAAGGTTAGCAGAAGTAGCAGAAGGAGTTATATTCGTCGAGGGAGTTCGCCGGAATGTGGACGCCGCCTGATGGGTCATACACAAGATTTGACATTAGCTCTCATAGCCATGGTATCCGGTAAAGCACAGGCATTATGTACCGGCTATCTCTGGACATTATGTACCGGCAGAAGCAGATTATTGCCCGAGAACGCGAGAAGGGGAAGCAAACGTTCCGGGAAATCTCCGGCAATATTCCTGCTTTACAGGGACCGGTAGGTTCATTCCGGATGGCCCTTAAGGGACTGAGCCAGGACCACTCCTGGGTGCCCAGTATCTGAATGGTCTTGTGGTTGGTGAGGTTGAAAAAGAGGATGAGAGATAAATCGGAGAAAGGGATCTTTACGAAATGCTCCTACAATAGGTTGACACGATCCGAATCAAGGAGAGCGTAGACAATACCACTGACCTTTATCGTCAGAATGTCATTTGTGACCGTTAAAGAGACGAGCAAGGTTGATGTGGAGTAATGTGATTATAGATTATGTTCCAAACGATTGATGCCGGGAGCGAGGGTAGCACGGTTTCAAGGGAAGAGATTCGCTTCCCGGGGGGAGGTCCGGTCAGGGGAACTTCAATCCCCCTGCTTTACGCCCCGCTCCAGCTTTTCGATCTCGCTGTCGATAAAGGCCCGCATCGCCTTCAACACTTCCGACCTCGCCTTGTTGAGGTGCTTTTTCGCATCTTCGTTGACGAAGGAACCGAACACCGTATTGAGCGGGCCGAAAAAAAACTGTTCAAAGATTTCCCGCATTTTTTCCATCTCTTTATCCATGGTCCTCACCCCCTTTTATTGATGTGCCTTTCGATAAGGGGTTTAGCTTCGTGCAGGGACTTTATGGAATCGAAATCCACCACGAACGCTCCCCTTGCCTCCATTTGGGCCATGAGCCGTCTCATGGCCTTATCGGTTCCGAAAAGGTTGGGTTTGATATAAGCGACCGTTTTTTTTCCTTCCAGGCCCGTGCTTCCGGTCAGAAAATTGCCGATTTCCCTGGATATGCGGCCTCCGAAAAAGCTCTCCACGGTGGAGCCGACGAACACCAGATCGAAGGGACGGAAACTGATCGGCGCGTTCAGGTCTTCCACAATGACCTCTTTTACCGTGTGGCCGGATTTCTCGAACTGGCCCATTACCTGACGGGTCAAACTCATGAATCCCTGGTTCTTCTTGGAAAATACAAAAGCGATTCTCACAAAAGACGTCTCTCCTTCCAAGTTAATTCGATGAAACACGGCTCAACCTGCCCGGCTATCGGCCCCGTCAACCTCATGAGCCCGATCCCTTCTTATTATACACCAAAGAGCTCCAGCCTGTAGCGATTTGCCTCGCTTCCTCGGTCAATCCAATCGTCCGGGCTTTCTCGGCCAGCCGGGCGGTGTCCTCGACTTCAAAACCAGATAGGATCAAGCGGCCTCCATCCCTGAGTCGTTCAAACATAGCCGGAAGTTGATCGAGATGATACTTAAGGCCGATATTGGCGACAATCAGATCAAATGAACCAGTTAGGTCGGCGAGCTCAGTGAGACGATATTCAATGCGTTCTTTCCCGAGCTCATTCAGGGCCATGTTGCGCCGTATTTCAGTGATGGCCAGCCGATCGTTGTCCAGGGTCACGATTTTTCCCGCCTGGAGCTTCGCAGCGAGGATGGCCAGGATGCCCGAACCAGAGCCGATATCGAGCACGTCCAGACCCGGCCTGAGATATCGTTCGAGATGAGTCAGGCACAGAGCGGTTGTTGGATGGTCACCGGTGCCGAAGGCATAGGCCGGATAAATCACCACATCAACCGTGTCCGGTACGGATTTTTCCCAGGGAGGCCGGACCACGATCCGCCGGCCTAACCGGATAGGTCGGAAGAACGAACGCCAGGTCTCCGCCCAGCACCGGTCCAGTTCAATCTCTTTTTTCAACGAAATCACCCCATCGGGAAGTTGGGTTTTTCGCGGTGCTTCGTCAAAATAAGCCACGACCGTCTGCTCGTCAATCTCCCACAGTCCCCGGGGCGAGAGATCGCTCAACCAGGATAAAATCAACTCCTGATCACGGGAAGGCTCGAAAGTCACCGTCCACTTCACCCAGGTCTTTCCCTCCATCAACTCTCCTCCGGCCTCTCGGCCACAATCAGAAGACCCGAAGCGCTCTTGGCTCCCACCCCCAAAGCTTCGATCTGTGCGTCGTATTGAAAGGACATCTGGAGGAAATGACGGTATAATTCCGCCTTCTTGAGGATGGACAGGAGGGTTTTACGGGGAAGAAGTCGGGCCAGGGTACCGGTGGCTGCCACCCGTTTGATCGTAAAACCTGTCGCGATAATCTCATCGACCAGTTCCCGCGGGGCATAGGCATGGAAGGGAGGAAAAATGAAGCGGCTGAAATAGGGAATCCGGCATTCGAAATTTTCTAGCACTGTTGGGTGATCCCAATCACCGGTTTCCAGAAACTTTTTCGAGTATTTCAACGATGACGACCACCTTAATTCGTTCTCGATAACGACGGGAAGCTGACCGAACCGATTCACGACTGAAATGACCAGCGTTTTCCGGGTAACCCGGGCCAATTCCAGAAGAGCTTTCCCATGTGCCGGATAGGCGTAGGAAATCGGTGCATCCAGGGCGATCCCCAGGTCAAAGGACTGATCTTCGAAGCCGCTGAGGTCCCTGATATTACCCGAAACGAAATCCGGGGTTTTCAGACCTTCCCGGTCGATGAGCCGCCGGGCTTCTGAAAGCATGCGCTCGGAAAACTCCAGGTGGGTTACCAGACACCCCCGCTGGGCCAGGCCAATACTATATCGCCCGTACCCACCTCCGGCGTCGATAACCCGTATGTCTGGCTGGATGAAGGGTTCCAGTTCAAGCCAGACCAAGTCGGTATGGATCCGTTTTTCCGGGTTACGGTCCCGTTGTTTTTCTTTGGCGACCTTCGCGTTCCAGTATCGCCGGCTCAACGCTTCGCGGTCCATCGCTTTTCAGTTCTGACCCAGGGGCTGGGGATAGTGTTTAAACACTATATCGACAAACGTCTCGACCGTCATGTTTCCCAGATCACCCTCCCGGCGGTCTCGCACACTCACTTCCCCAGTTTCCGTCTCCCGGTCACCCACCACCAGGACATAGGGGATTTTCTCCAACTGGGCTTTGCGGATTTTCGATCCCAAGGTGGCGTTTTCGGGATTACTGTCCACCCGGATTCCCGCCTCGCGGATCCGCCTGGACAGGGCAAACGCATGCTCCAGGTGTCTTTCGGCGACCGGTAGGACTACGACCTGTACTGGGGACAGCCACACCGGAAACGCACCGGCGTAATGTTCAATAAGAATTCCCAGAAAGCGCTCGATACTCCCCAAGATGGTGCGGTGAACCATCACCGGGCGATGTTTGGCACCGTCCTCGGCAATATAGTTGAGGTCGAACTTTTCCGGCATGGAGAAGTCGAGCTGGATGGTTCCGCACTGCCAGCGGCGCCCCAGGCTGTCTTTCAGGTGAAAATCGATTTTCGGTCCGTAAAATGCCCCATCACCCTCGTTCATCCGGTAGGGTAGTTCGGCTTGAGTAAGGGCGTCAACCAGTGACCGGGTCGCCAGCTCCCACGTCTCGTCCGTCCCCATCGAATGTTCGGGGCGGGTGGAGAGTTCTACCTCATACTGAAAATCAAACAACCGGTACAGATGTTCAGCCAGCCGGATGACGTTGAGAATTTCCCTAGTGGCCTGCTGAGGCTCCATATAAATATGGGCATCATCCTGGGTGAAACAACGGACCCGCATCAGACCGTGTAGAACCCCGGACAACTCGTGACGGTGTACGAGCCCGAGTTCAGCAATCCGCAAAGGGAATTCCCGATAGCTGTGTAGGCGGCTCTGGTACACCAGGATGCCGCCGGGGCAGTTCATCGGTTTCACGGCAAAATCCCGGTTATCGATCCGGGTAAAATACATATTGTCCCGGTAGTGATCCCAATGCCCGGACCGTTCCCAGAGAGACCGGTCAAGGACGATCGGGGTCTTGATCTCCAGATAGCCCTGGCGGGTGTGTTCCCTTCGCCACAGTTCGAGTAGCGTATTGATCACTACCATGCCCTTCGGATGGAAAAAGGGAAAACCCGGCCCTTCTTCGTGCAGGCTGAACAGACCCAGTTCCCGACCCAATTTCCGATGATCCCGTTTCCTGGCTTCTTCCAGGAAATGGAGGTATTCTTTCAGTTTGTCCTTGGAATCAAAGGAAATTCCGTAGATGCGCTGGAGCATGGGATTGTCTTCCCGGCCCCGCCAGTAGGCGCCGGACACCTTCAGGAGTTTGAAGGCTTTGATCGTCCCGGTCGAGGGGAGATGCGGCCCCCGGCACAGGTCGATGAATTCCCCCTGCCGGTAGAGGCTGACCGTTGCGTCAGGAATCTCCTCAATCAACTCGACTTTGTAGTCCTCTTCCTGTTCCCGAAATATTTTGACCGCTTCTTCCCGGCTCATTTCCAGACGTTTGATGGGGATATTTTCACGGATGATATCTTTCATTACCAAGGTGATCTTAGCCAGATCTTCCTCGGTAAACGGGCGGGGAACGTCAAAATCGTAATAAAACCCCTGCTCGATCGCTGGTCCGATGGTCACTTTGGCGTCCGGGAAAAGGCGCTTCACCGCCTGGGCCATCACGTGAGAGGTAGTATGCCAGTATATTTCCTTACCCCGCTCCTCTTCAAACGTGACCCAGGCGACAGTATCCTCCGTTGAACGGTCAAGATCGACCACCTGTCCATCTTTCGTGATCGCAGCCAGAGCATTTTTCGGTGCCATTTCTTCGTCCTCCTCGCAGGGTCTTCTACCCGATGCGGGCTTTACCATATCAGGGAGAAAAACGTCGAACCCACGGTTATCCAAGCTTATTACTGTTAGATAGCCTCTTATCTTACCATATTCCGGCCCTCTCTCCGTCGTCTCAAAACAAAAAGCGCCGAGCCCCAAAGGGCCGGCGCTTTTTTATCCAATGGTGGGCGACACAGGACTCGAACCTGTGACCTCTTCCGCGTCAAGGAAGCGTTCTTCCTCTGAACTAGCCGCCCGGACTGAACCAAAATGGAGGCGGCACCCGGACTCGAACCGGGGATAAAGGATTTGCAATCCTCTGCCTTAGCCGCTTGGCCATGCCGCCTCAATAAATGGAGCGGAAGACGGGACTTGAACCCGCGGCCCTCACCTTGGCAAGGTGACGCTCTACCACTGAGCTACTTCCGCTTGGTTTCAAGAATGGTGCCGAGACCCAGAATCGAACTGGGGACGCATGGATTTTCAGTCCATCGCTCTACCGCCTGAGCTATCTCGGCACTAAATGGCGGGGTCGACGGGATTTGAACCCGCGGTCTCCAACGTGACAGGCTGGCGTGTTTGGCCAGGCTACACCACGACCCCGCGCCTACCCTTCTTCCCATAGGAAGCATTACCCATTGTAATGGGAAAGCGTTCTTTTGGCAAGAGTTTCTGATAAATTTGTCCTATATGAAGAGCGCTTTCTTCATCTCTTATAATCCAGGATAAAGGGGGACCCGGGATAATATTTTTCCCCCATCAGTTCTACCGACCGTTCGATTTCCTCCTCAAACCAGGATCGCCAGCGGCATTCACACTCCCAGACCTCCTCAACGCTCTTTACTAACCATCCGATCAGTACATCCCGGTCCGGAACCGTCCCGAGTAGTTCACCCAAGGTAATCATATTACGGGAAATCTCCTCGAACACGGTTTCCTGTTTTTGGAAACAGGCGGCGATTTCCTGGCGGTCCGCTCTTAGGATGAACGATCCCTGGAAGAGCACCCCGCATTTGCTGCGGGCTTGCGCGACACCGATGATCTTTTTCCCCCCGATGGTGATCTCGTGAGCGACATTCAGAGAAAAGCAGTAGGGGGAAAGAAGATACGGTTCGTTCAACGTTTCACGGTCGACATCGACGTCGATGGATTCCATGAACCGATAGAGCACTTTTTTCAGCTGTTCGTAATGAAGAGAAAGATTGAGCGCGGTTCCGAAAAAAAGCAGGGGAAGAAAAAGGCTGAAGGTGAGTTCCCGGTCATGGAGGATAGCCCGGCCTCCCGTCGGCCGCCTCACCAGCGGTATCGAATGATCGTCGAGATGCCCGATATTCACCACGTCTGTCCGCTGCAACCGGCCGATGGAAAGGGTTTTCCGATCCCACTGGAAAAAGCGGAGGGTTGGCGGAACCGGAAAACTACAGGCCAAATCGAGCATCGCCTCGTCCCGGCTCATGTTTTCAAAACCGGTCAGGGACGGATCATCGATACACCGGAATCTCTTCACGCTCACTGTCCCGCCTGGATCAATTCGATATACTGCGCTACATCCAACAACCCGCCGATATCTTCACTGGAATCGGGTTGCATGAGACAAATCCACCCATCGCCGTAAGGGCTCTGGTTAATGAACTCGGGACTCTTGTTGAGAGCGGTGTTGACTGCAATCACTGTGCCCGTCAGTGGGGCATAGAGATTGGACACGGTCTTGATCGACTCGACGTCTCCGATCCGCTCGCCCCGGTTGACCTTTTCTCCCACGGCCGGAAACTCGACAAAAATAACATCACCCAGCTCGCTCTGAGCAAAGTCGGTTATCCCCCAACGGACTTGATCCCCTTCCTCTTTCACCCAACAATGCTCTTTCGTATAATAAAGATCATCCGGTGTTTCCATATGGTCACCTCCCGGTAAATGAAAACGGTGAACGGTGATGGGCGATCGGTCACCGGTAAAAACCACCGATTCCCATCCTCCCTTTCTTGATTACCATACCCTGTCCTTAGTGAAAGGAAGGGGAACGATACGGGCCAAGACCTTGGTCCGCGGGACAGAGATCAGCAATTCCTGTCCAATATCCCAGTTCGGCCGGCTCAGAAACCCCATGGCCAGATTTTTCCGCAGCGAAAAGGAATAATTACCGCTGGTGATATGCCCGCAGGGAGTCCCCTGCCGGTTTTGTATGGGAAAACCGTAGCGGGGAATTCTTTTTCCATCGATTTCAAAACCGACCAGCTTTTTTTTCGACCCTTGTTTTTGCTCCATCAGCAACGCTTGACGGCCGATGAACTCCCCCTTCCCCCAGTCGATGAGGTTCTCCCGTCCCAGTTCCAAGGGGTTGACCGTCTCCTCCATTTCCTGACCGTAGAGGGGATAGGCCGCCTCGAAACGCAAAAGGTCCCGAACACCGAACCCGCACACCGTCCCGTCGTTCCTGTGGGTAAAATCAAGCCAATTTTCCCACAGGGAACCCGCACAATCCCGGTCACCCATGATTTCGAAACCGTCCTCCCGGGAATAAGACATCCGGCTTATGAGGAATTCGCTACCCCCATGCGCCGCTTCTGACATGGAAAACCGGAGAAGGTCAGAAAGCGGGCGGCAAAAAAACTCGGAAATCGCCCGGGAACTGGCGGGACCCTGTAGGGAAAAGAGAAACAAACGGTCCGTCCGGTCTTCGACATCCACCACCATTTTTTTCTGACCCGCCTGGGTATGTAACCATTGAAAGACCCTCTCTTTGGCTCCGGCGTTGGTGAGAATCCAAAACCCTTCGTTTTTCGGAAAAACCATAACGCCATCGACAATACCACCCCGGTGATTCAGAAAAAACATATACCGGCCCCGCCCCGGAGAGATTCCGTCCAGAGCCCGGCAGGCTGTGAGTTTCAGCAAAGCTCGGCTATCCTGCCCTCTGAGGAAGAGCTTTCCCAGATGTGAGACATCAAACAGGCCGAAGGTCTCCCGGCAGGCAAAATATTCGTCCCGAATCCGGGAAAAAAAAATGGGGACCTGCCAGTCGGCAAATACCCCCATACGAGCACCCCGGCTTTGGTGAAGGTGAGCAAGGGGCAACGATTTCACCGATCCTGACTCCCCTTTTCAGGGAACATGCACCGACGCTCCGAAGACCGCTTCGGCCGCCTCCATATTCACTTCGCTGAGCGTAGGATGGGCGTGAATGCTTCCGGCAACCTCCTCCGTAGTGCCTTCGAGATTCATAGCCAGGACAAACTCGGCAATCAGATCGGAAGCCCGGGGACCGACGATATGAGTTCCCAGAATTTCTCCGGTCGGTGCATTGGCAATGATTTTCACAAATCCCTCGGTCTCCCCTTCGATCAAGGCTTTTCCATTGAGCCGGAAAGGAAACCTCCCGACCGAAATTTCATATCCCGCTAACCGGGCCTGGGCTTCGGTCAATCCCACCGAAGCGATTTCCGGAACAGAGAAGATCACAGCCGGGACCGCCCGGTAGTCGATCCGTTTCTCGTTCCCGGTCATAGTACTGACGGCAACCTCTGATTCCCGGTAGGCGACATGGGCCAGCAGATGTTTGCCATTCACATCCCCCCCGGCATAGATATGCGGTACCGAAGTGCGCATTGCCGCATCGGTCTTGACTGCCTTTCCGTTCACCAGAACACCAGCCGCTTCCAGATCGAGCCCCTCAGTCGAGGGAATCCGGCCGGTGGCGACCAGAACATAGTCTCCCTCGGCGTAACGAGTCTCGCCCTCGTGTTCAAAAACAACCTGAAGACCCCCATTTTTCCGGATCTCTTTCACCCGGGCTCCGGTCCGAATCTGCATCCCCTGTTTCTGCAAGAGGGAGGCCAACAAAGCCGAGGTCTCTTCATCGGCGGTGGGAAGAATGCCGGGAAGCATTTCGATGACTGTAACGTCCGACCCAAAAGCCTGGTAAATACAGGCCATTTCGATGCCAATGTATCCGCCGCCGATGACCACCAACTTGCGGGGCACCTCGCTGAATTCCAGGGCTTCTTCCGAATCCACCACACCGGGAAGATCCGCCCCGGGAACGGAAAGCGGGGCGCTTTTTGACCCGGAAGCGAGGTAAATTCTCTCGGCCCGGACCTCTTCCTGTTCCCCTGAGGCTTGGTTAACCCGAACCGTCCGGGCATCGAGAAACGAAGCGTGTCCGAAAACGGTTTCCACCGGCGCTTTTTTCAGGAGCAACGAAACGCCTCCGGTTAATTGTTTGACAATCTTATTTTTCCTGTTTTGAACTCGGGTCCAATCAATTCCCTCAAACCGGCCCTTGACCCCAAAATCGGCCGCCCTGCGCACCAAGTGCACAACTTCCTGGGCTTTGTATAGGGCCTTGGTAGGGATACACCCCCGGTTCAGGCAAGTCCCTCCCAAATCCCGGTCTTCTACCAAGAGGACGTTCAAACCTTTTCGGGCCGCCCGCACCGCCGCCGAATACCCGGCCGGGCCGCCGCCGATCACCAGAAGGTCCGTGGTTTTCATCGCTTACTCCCTCCATTGCGGAAAGCTTGCCGGATCGTTGATATAACGGTTGAGGGATCGGGCTGCCTGTTTGCCCGCACCCATCGCCGAGATAACCGTGGCTGCGCCGGTCACGATATCCCCACCGGCAAACATGCCCTTTCGGTTGGTGGCTCCGGTTTCGGTATCCGTTTCGATATAGCCCCAGCGGTTCAGGGCTAAATTAGCCACGCTCTTAAGAAACACCGGATTAGGTCCCTGTCCGATGGCCACCACAACGGTATCGATGGGAATGACGAATTCCGGTCCCGGTACCGGGACCGGCCGCCGCCGCCCCGAATCATCCGGTTCCCCGAGTTCCATCTGGATACACTCGATCCCGGTGACCCAGCCGTTGGCGTTCCCGGTAAATCTGACTGGATTAGTGAGGATGATGCAGTTGATGCCTTCTTCCTCCGCACGTTCCACTTCTTCGATCCGGGCGGGCATCTCTTTCTTGGTCCGTCGGTATACCAGGCAGACTTCTTCGGCACCCAGCCGCAGGGCCGTGCGGGCCGAGTCCATGGCCACATTCCCTCCCCCAATGACCGCGACCCGCCGGCCGATCTTGATCGGGGTATCGTAGCGAGGAAACAGGTAGGCCTTCATCAGGTTCGAGCGGGTGAGAAATTCGTTCGCGGAATAGACGCCGTTCAGATTTTCCCCTGGAAGATTCATGAAATACGGAAGACCGGCGCCGGTTCCAATGAAAAAGGCTTCATATCTTTCTTCCTCCAGGTCGTCGATAGTCATGGTCTGGCCCACCACGGCGTTCACCTCCAGGTTGACCCCCAGAGATTTAACATAGTTGACCTCCTGGGCCACAATCGCTTTAGGAAGGCGAAACTCCGGTATCCCGTAGACCAAAACGCCCCCTGGTGAGTGCAATGCTTCAAAAATGGTAACCCGGTAGCCTAGTCTGGCCAGATCCCCGGCACAGGTGAGCCCGGCCGGTCCGGCACCGATCACGGCTACCTGGTGGCCATTGGGGGGCGGCACTACCGGAGCCTTGATTCCCTTTTCCCTCTCGTAATCGGCAATAAAACGCTCCAGGTAACCAACGGCGATCGGTTCGCCCTTTTTCCCCAGGACGCACTCCCGTTCACACTGTTCCTCCTGCGGACACACCCTGCCGCAAATCGCGGGAAGACTGTTTTTTTCCTTCATCTTCAGAATCGCCTCATCAAATCGCTCTTCCGCGATCAGGGCGACAAAACCAGGAATGTCGATATCTACCGGACACCCTTTCATGCACGGTGGTTTTTTACATTGCAGGCAGCGCCGGGCTTCGCCCACCGCTGCCCAGTCCTCGAGGCCGGTCGGCACCTCGTCAAAGTCGGTGATCCGTTGTTTGACCGGCCGTTGAGGCATCTTCGGCCGGCCGGTGAGTCGCTCTTTAGGCACGGGCGATCTCCTCCTGGGCTTTTTTCATCAACCAGCTCTCGAGTGCCCGCTTCTCTTCCTCCAGGTAACTGCGGCTCCGGGTAAGCAATTCGTCGTAATCCACCAAATGCCCGTCAAAGACCGGTCCGTCGACGCAGGTGAATTTACGCTCGCCATTGACCGTGACCCGGCAGCACCCGCACATCCCGGTACCATCGACCATGACCGGATTCAGGCTCACCAGGGTGGGAACTGCATACTTCCTGGTAAGCAGGCTGACCATCTTCATCATCATGATCGGCCCAACCGCCACGACCAGGTCGGGCTTTTCGGCCTTAATCACCCGTTCGAGAACCTGGGTGACAAAACCCTTTTCGCCATAGGTACCGTCATCCGTGGTCACATGGAGCGTGTCGCTGACCTCCTGCATTTCCCGTTCCCAAAAGAGGAGGTCGGCGGACCGGGCACCAATAATTGAAGTGACCCGATTCCCCAGCATTTTAAGGGCCCGGGCCTTGGGATAAACGGGAGCGATACCGACCCCACCCCCCACGCAGACCACATGACCGAACTGTTTTTCCTCGATTTCCTTTCCCAGGGGTCCGACAAAATCAAGAATATCGTCTCCGGCTTCGAGTTCCCCAAGCTGCCTGGTACTCTTGCCGACCTCCTGGAAAATGATGGTCACCGTCCCCGCCGCAGGATCGTAATCAGCGATCGTCAGAGGCAGCCGTTCTCCTTCCTCATAAAAACGCAAGACCACGAACTGGCCCGGTTTGGCCTTCCTGGCCACCCCGGGAACGTCGACCACCATCAACTTGATCTGGGGGGTAAGAACGTCTTTTCTGATAATTTTCGCCACCGTGCTTTAGCCTCCTTTTATACGATAAAACCGTTCCTGCGTCAAAGGTTCCCAGACTAGGCACGCGGTACCGGGATCATGTCCACCGGGCCATGCAAATTATACCGGAAATCCGGGTAAAAATGAAATCGGTACGCATGGTCTTGCGGTGTTTCCTGGAAACAGGCAGAGGGTCACCAACCAGAATTTGTTGCGGAACTACTGAGGACGTTAGTCTTTGACCATAAATCTCAGCCTACCGCGGTAGCTTTCCTCCCAAAAAAGAAATTCGAAATCACAGGCCTTCCGGAAAATCAACCGCGCCCGTTCCCGCTGTTCCCGAACCTGCCCGGAGAGCCTTTCATCCAGCAAGGTGAGGAAGCGTTCGACCAGCGCTCCATATGCCTCCCCCCGGTAACTGTCCAACCACAGCTGGTAGGCGGCCGGGAGATCCTTTACCGGGTCTATGCTCAAACGCCGGGCTATGAGCCGGTAGCTGACTACACACGGGGCCAGAGCGGTCAGAATTTCGCAATCACTACCCTGGTAGGCCTGCCGAAGTAGAAAATCTCCATAGGCGTAAGTGACGTTATTAATGGGACAATCCCCGGAAAAAGGAAAGTCCCGTTCGATGGCCTCATGCATGGCCAATTCTCCGGTCAAGGTGTCCTGGAGTAAGGTGACCGCAAACCGTCTCAGTTCGCTGGTCGCGGCCTTGGCCACCAATAGCCCGACAGTCCTGAGGAAATCTTCGAGATAGTGGTTGTCCTGTGCAAGATAATACCGGAATGTTTCAAGAGGCAGGATTCCAGCAGCCAAATCACGGGGAAAGGGATGATGAATCAAGGAATCCCATACTTCACGGGACGGCTCGATCAACCAAGCAATTTTTTGATTCTCATCCAACGTTTTCAACTCTCTTCCGTCCTGCCCCATTTTTTCCCAGCCCTCTCTCCGGCGTTCTGTTTCCGAATCCTGAATCTTGACTGAACTCAAATGCCTACGTGTGGCGGTGGGCCACCTGAGAAGCACCGAAAGAATCCGGCTTGATCCTGGCGATAAAGCCCATGCTTTCGATCATCCCGATCACTTCCCGAATCATCGCCCGAGTCGGCCCGTTCACGCCTATATCCACATGAATCTCCAGATGATAATTGGACAGATGGTTGCCGGGGTACCGCTTAAGTTCTTCGAGCAGTTTCTGAGATGTCTGAAGGGATAGGAACGCCTCGTGGTAAATCTTGTCCCGGATCCCGTATAGATCTTTCCGGAAGGTTTTTCGCCAGTAATAGCGTCCCCCGAATCCCACCCGGTGAATGATCAGCGCCGTGACAAAGACCTGCAAGGGTATACGGCTTCTCCCTTCTTTTGAGTCTGTGCCGATGATGACACGGTAATGGCGACTCGGTTCCTCGCAAATAAAATCGAACAGAGAAACAATGACTTGGTCGAAGCCGAGACGACCTTCGCTGGGACTGTAGAAGTATTTACCTTCGTGCATACCGTCCTTCCTCGGTGCTCAAGAACACGCCCTGGTCCAATGCAATCGCATGGCTCCTATCCCCATGACCGGTGTAATCCCCGTCGCATTTTCCTGGTTATTGTATCATTAATTACCCTTAAATGCAGGGGGTCTTGCATGTTCTGTGTATTCCGGCACAAGTCCGCCTCCTGCCCTCAACGTACCGATCGCTTCCGAACTCCGGCAGTCGTCCTTCAACACTTTGCCTATACTCCTCACCCACACTATTGCACATCATTTCTTTTCCTATATACTGTTTGAGTGTTGCCTATGGAAAATGATGTCGTGATCACCTTTAAAAGAATGTCAAATGACGCCGTTCTACCCCGTTTCGCATATCCGGAAGATGCCTGTTTCGATCTCTTCAGCCCGGTCGATCGGACTGTGCCTAAAGGCGGGAGTGTAATTATCGATCTGGAGATCGCCTCGGAAATTCCCGCTGGTTACGAAGTTTGTCTCAGACCGCGCAGCGGATTGGGTATTAAACATGGGATAATGCTCCACCCGGGAACGATCGATCCCGGATACCGGGGGAACTGGCTGGTAAGGCTCTTCAACTTGGGCAATGAAGACTATCACATCAGCCGGGGAGATCGCATTGTTCAAGGGGCCCTGCGACCCTTCCCCACGATCCGGATTGTCGAAGCGGGGGATCTTTCAGAAGGCCGGCGGGGAAAAAACGGCTTGGGTTCGACAGGTCGTTGATCCGGAAATACCAATAATTCCATGCCCAAAAACCCAGTTCTTCCACGACTTAACCTACCGGAGTGAATGATGGAAATCCTGAACAAACTCAGACATGAGCAGGCAATCGCTTATTTCTCCATGGAAATCGCCTTGTTTCAAGACATTCCAACCTATAGCGGCGGGCTCGGGGTTCTGGCTGGAGACACGGTACGTTCAGCCGCCGATCTTTCTATCCCCTTCGTCGCCGTAACGCTCTTAAGCCGCAAGGGGTACTTTCAGCAGACGATATCCCCCGAAGGGCAACAACAGGAGATTCCGGCAGCTTGGGCAATCGAAAAATTCCTGAAACCACTTTTTCCACAGGTCTTTGTCACTATCGGGGGGAAAAAGGTCTGGATCAGGGCTTGGGCATACCATTGGCGCAGCATTGCCGGGGGTATCGTTCCAGTCATATTTCTGGATACTGATTTGGAAAAAAATGATCCGGAAGACCGGACGATCACCGATTATCTCTACGGAGGAGACCAGCGGTACCGGCTGAAACAGGAGATTGTGTTGGGAGTGGGTGGAGCGCGGATCCTGGAAAAACTTGGCGTCAAAGTCAGAAAATACCACATCAATGAAGGACATGCCGCCTTGTTGACCCTTGATCTCCTTAAAAAACACCAGCGCCGACTGGAGGAGGTCTGGGATGAGTCAAAAATATGGGACATTCAAACCGTAAGAGATTTGTGTGTTTTCACTACTCACACTCCCGTCGAGGCAGGTCACGACAAGTTCGACTACGGGTTGGTCCGAAGGGAATTCGAAGAACTGGTCCCCTTCTCCATCCTGCAGGAATTAGGCGGCCGAACCAACCTGAACATGACCCTTTTGGCTCTGAACCTATCCGGTTATGTCAACGGAGTGGCAAAAAAACACAGCGAAGTCTCCAGGCACATGTTTCCCGGTTACTCGATCCAGACGGTCACCAATGGGGTTCATAGTTTTACCTGGACAGCCCCCGCTTTCCGGAAACTTTACGATTCACATATCCCCGGCTGGGCCCATGAACCGGAACTTTTGAGCCGGGTAGACATCATTCCCGACAAGGCGGTCTGGGATGCTCATCAAGCTGAAAAAGCTAAACTCATTGACCTGGTCCGAAAAAAAACCGGTCACGAATTCAAGCCGGAGAACCTCACCCTCGGCTTCGCACGGCGGATAACGGCTTACAAGCGGCCGTACCTACTTTTTTCTAACCTCGAACGGTTGAGAAAGGTGACCCGCCAAAGACCGCTACAAATCGTCTATGCTGGCAAGGCCCATCCCCAGGATGAAGAGGGAAAGCGTATCATTCATCATATCAACACAATCGCCAGGACTTTGCAGGATAGCATCAGTGTGGCCTATATCGAAGATTACGGTTTCGATATCGCCCGGAAAATCATCGCCGGGGTGGATGTCTGGCTCAATACTCCGGAGATTCCCATGGAAGCCTCTGGAACGAGCGGGATGAAAGCCGCTCACAACGGGGTACTCAATTTCAGCGTTCTGGACGGATGGTGGATGGAAGGTTGCATTGAAGGAATCACCGGCTGGGCGATCGGTCGCGAGGTTCCGGAACATGATGACCCGTCCGCGCGAATCCGCGAAGAGCTCGACGATCTGTACAACAAACTCGAATACATCATTTTCCCCACGTACTATCAACAAATCGACACGTGGATCAAGCTGATGAAAAACAGTATCGGTAAAATCGCTTCCTATTTCAACTCTCACCGGATGATGAAACGCTACATCACCGACGCCTATTTTCACCAGAGCTTTCCCACAAAGTTCCTCAATGGAACGCCTCAGTTGCATTCTCTGATTAAATAACCACTGTCGCGATGCCGGTCTCTCGGACAACCGAGAGCTCATGACCAAGTCCACAAAAAAACCCCGGAATCGCTTCCGGGGTTTTTGTTTTCAGTTCAATTCAAGCTACTGAAACTACATCACCAGGGCTACGTTGGTCGCCTGCGGACCCTTGCTCCCCTCCTGAACTTCAAACTCAACCGACTGTCCCTGTTCCAGGTTTTTAAAGCCGTTGCCACTAATCGCCGAGTAGTGAACAAAAACATCTCCGCCTTCATCCGACTCGATGAAACCGTACCCTTTTGTTGCACTGAACCACTTAACCTTACCTGTTGCCATGTAAACCAAAACCTCCTGAATGTGAAAAATAGTCCATGCTTGAATAAGCACAAGAAAATTATACCACCCAGTCGTGGTTTTGTCAATGAAAAAATGGCTCTTTTGTTTTTATTCTGTGAAAATGTCCCCCCCCCGCAGAATGAAGGGATGATCCTGACCATGACTAAATAAGAACGAAGCAAACTCTGGTCTACCTGACGAAGCTGACCAGCAGGAAGATAGGGCTTCCGGGCCTTGGCATACACCAGGTCCAACTACACCCATCTTCCCCTATCTCACCGAGCCATTGGCCCACCACGAACAGCTCGACCCCCGATGTTCCACCAGCGAATTCCAAGTGTGGGTTCCGCTCGACGCGTTCCGGGCCGGTCACGACGCGGGTCATGATCAGTCAGCTATGGAATCCTACGCGCCGTTTCCGGTCAGGAACCTGATCAGCCAGACCAGGAACCCCAGGATTCGCCCTGCATCGAACAACAACCTTCTCAGGGGTACAGGCGGTAAATCTGCCGGGGAAAAGGAATGGCTTCCCGGATATGCTTGATACCACAAATCCAGCCCACCGTACGCTCGATCCCCAAACCGAATCCGGAATGAGGAACTGTTCCGTAGCGGCGTAAATCAAGATACCATTTGAATGCGTCCCGGGGAAGACCATACTCTGTGATCCGTTGTTCCAACAGCGCCAAATCGTGGATCCGTTGACCCCCCCCAATGATTTCACCGTATCCTTCCGGGGCAATCAAATCATCGTTGAGAACCAGATCCGGCCACTGGTGATCCGGCTGCATGTAAAAGGCCTTAATTTTGGCCGGGTAATGATGAATGAACACCGGTCGGTCATAATCCTCCGAAACGGCGGTTTCTTCGTCACCACCCAAGTCGTCCCCCCATTGGATGGAGAACCCTTTCTTTCGCAAAATCTCCAGCGCTTCGTCATAAGCTATCCGGGGGAAAGGCACCTGTACTTGCTTGAGGGGAGCGATGCTCCGCTCCAAGATTTCCAATTCCGCCGCGCAATGCTCCAACACTTCCCGCACCAGGAAAGAAACCAGTTCCTCCTGGAGCCGCATGTTGTCCTGGTAATCGTAAAAAGCGACCTCCGGCTCCAACATCCAGAATTCGGTCAGATGACGGCGGGTTTTCGACTTTTCCGCTCGAAACGTGGGAGCCAGGCAATAGACTTTCCCGAAGGCCATGGCCGCCGCCTCCATGTAGAGTTGACCGCTTTGGGATAGGTAGGCGTTCCCGAGATCAAAATACTTCACCTCGAAAAGACCGGAAGTTCCCTCACAGGCGACCGGGGTGAGAATCGGTGAATCAACGAGAATGAATCCCCGTTTCTGGAGAAACTGATGAATGGACATCATGATCTGGTTACGTACCCGGAGCACCGCGTGCTGGCGGGAAGAGCGTAACCACAAATGGCGCCATTCCATCAAAAAATCCACTGAATGCTCTTTCTTCTGAATGGGGTATTCTTCAGCCACCGAGAGACACTGAAAGTATGTCATCTCCAACTCATACCCCCCCGGCGCCCGCTCTTCCCGTTTTACCCGTCCCCGCACCAGTACCGCCGATTCCAGGGATATGCCTTTGAACCCCTTGATCTCCTCTGTCGTGAAATGCCCGCCGGTAAAGGCAGTGGCCTGCAAGAATCCGGTGCCATCCCGCAGGATCAGAAATGCGACCTTTCCACTGAAACGTTTGTTGGAAAGCCATCCCCGTATTTCCACTTCCCGGCCTTCGTGCCGACTTACTTCATCGATATAGGTATAGGGTACCGTCATCGTTTTTTTCCTCTCCCTTAACCTTCTCTCAATCTCTTTTCATCCCGTACCGCCAGTTTCGCTCCTCCATCTCCTTGACAAAATGGACGATCCGGTTGACCAATAAGTCAAACATTTTCTTCCCTTTTTCCGGGGTGGCATGGGTAGGATCTCCGGTTGCACCATAGGGCGTCAGTTCGTCAAATGTCCACTTGATATCGAGACCCGCCGGGATATCGGGGACCACCCCCCGGGCGTTTTCCATCCGGCAGAGTTCCGGAAACAGATGAAGCATGAGCGATGTTTCTCCTTCTCCGGCATGTCCCCGGCCGTTCCAGATCTCGAAGGTATCGGGGGGCAGGAGTTCTCTGGCCGTGATCCACCAGGCATCCAGAGAGGCTATAAATACAGTGGGTGTGGAGACTTTGACCGAACGGGCTGCGGTCTCGATAGGGGCGATATTTCCGTCATGACCGTTGATCACCAGGATCCGGTGGATCCCCTGTCGAATAACCGAACGGAACACTTCCTGCAAGAGAAGATTCATGGTCTCGGAACTCAGGGTCAAGGTGAACTGGTAGTGAGCGTAGTGGTGGCTGACTCCGTAATTGATCGGCGGAAGCATCAGCAGCCCCTCCACTTGCTGTGCCACTTCCTGCGCGATAGCCTGCGCCACGAGGGTGTCGGTACCAAAGGGGAGATGAAATCCATGGTTTTCCGCAGAACCAACCGCCAGGATTGCCTTATCGAATTTTCCTTCCTTGAAACCACTGTAAGTCAATTCCGGATGGTATGTTATTTTTCCCACTGATCAAACCTCCTCTTATTTAAACGGGAATGCACCGGTGAAAAAATAAGATCACAATCAAGAGAACAGTTTAAATGATTTCGCTAAACCCGTACAGGTTTAGTCTCTCTTCCCGCCGCTTCCAAGCATGGCGGAGCGTCGGCAGCGAAGCGACTCCCACGAGCGGTTTAGAGATGGTTCCCATCCCGCCCACAATCAACATGGCCACGATCTCACTCCAGCTCAAAATAGCTTATTCCGAAAACAATTCCAATGAAAGGAAAACCTCCCTCGGGTAAATCAGTGGTAGCTACACCATACCAAAAAACCCAAAAATAGGTCTTCCCTCTATTAGTTGAGAACATTCGATCAAATTCTACAGAAGATATTCAATAAGGATGATTTCCATCGGGCGGGCGGAAATACCGGATCAGGATGGAGAAGCCAGGTCTTCTCTCAAAAAACCAGTTCATGGCCAGGCAGGTATCGGTTGGATTGACGACAGCGAACATGAAGCAGCGCTCCAGCGCTGCACGCTGGCTTAGGCCAAAGAGCGCCGCTCCGGGGAACTCAGTAAAACATCCTATGCCAGCAAGAGTCCCTATCTCTGCATTTATAAACGGCTGATCCTCTCCGGACTAATGTTCAGTAATTAACTATCGATTCCTCTTCTGTCACACTCTCGCTCTGATCGACCACCAGGTCGGAAGAACGGTCCCGCGCAATCCGGTAGGTTGCGAGGATCCGGGCATGATTGTCCCGGGCCTTCTGAGAATCGAGGATAATTTGTTGGCCCTGGTCGTTCTCCAGAATCGTGTAGAATCTTTCATCCTGTTCATCCAGCATGCGAGCCAGATCCTTCATATTCCAGATTTTTTCTCCGTTGACCCGATCTACGATCCAACCGGTTATCTCCTGGTAACCCTGGTTGACATCGGCGGCCAGCACCCGCAATACAATCACCACCTGTTCCCCGTCCACCCGGGGAACATTGTTGAAAAGATGCACCAGAAGTTCAGTCGGGGCGGTTGCAGGCCAGTCGGGACCCCAAATGCCAAAGAGATCTTTACTCAATGGAGAAAAGACAATACCTCCATAAATAAGATAAGTCGGATCGGTTTCGTACCGCTCCATGGGAACCAGCCAGTTTTCGTCCATAGACCGGTGCAAGACCAATTCCAGCGAGTGGGTAATTCCATTCCGGAGAATCTCCATCCCGATCGTTTCTCCGATCTGTTTTTTTTGCACGACATAGCTCAAGCTGGTCCATTCCCGGTGCCGGAACTCGATCGATCCGTCGTTGGCCACCGGAAAACCGCCGATGGTCAGCAGGACATCGCCGCTGCGGAGTACGCCGTCAGCGGGAGACCCGGGAATCGTCCTGGTGATCAGTACACCGCTCTGGCCCTCCTTCATACGATACGCCGAGCGCATACCCGGGTTTTCCATGGCCTGCACGAGAAACCCAACCGATGGAAAGCCATGGTATACACCATCCCGCCCACCGGTTAAAAAATGATCGATTACCGGCGAGGGGACCATGTACCCGATATTCTGGGCTTGGGGAATCCCCTGCATCACCACCCCTACGATGACGTCCTCAACAATCACCGGACCCCCGCTTGATCCGGGGTTGATCGCTGCATCGATTTGACCGGCCAGAAGAGAGATCGAGCTGTGTACATAGGGACGGTGTTCGATCCGGGAAACGATACCCCGGGTGACACTCAAGCTGTCCCCCCCGAGGGGAAAACCATAGACCTTCACTTCCTGATGGGTTTCGGGTAGACCTCCAAAAGCCAGCGGCTCTACCCCGTCAAAAAAGACCGGATCTTCCACTTCGACTAGGGCCAGATCGGACTGATGAGAGACGGCAGCCACCCGGGCGGCATACCGCTGTGTTTCCCCGTGCCTGCGCACTTGTAGGAACGTGACATCACTGACCACATGAGCGTTGGTAAGAATGAGGTTACCCTCGATGATCGCCCCTGATCCGGTTCGGGAACGCGGCCCACTCATGTTCCAGGGATTGGAGTAGTCGGGGGTGTTGTACACCGCGTAAATTTTCACGACCGCCTCGGAAACGGCCGAAATAGCCAAAACCGGAAAAACGACCATGATCGTGAGGATGATGAACGAGGTAATAAACCAGAATTTCATCATGGGAAATTGATTCTCCTTATCTTTTTAGAGGATAAAACGGATTTTTTGCAAGTGTTAGACAGGTTACCTCCTTGATTGCGGTTCGAAACGCCGCCCCCCCCCGCTTCTTTGAGCAGATACCCGAAGGCTCCGGCAGAGATGTCCGGAAAGGCGATCGAAACGAGTTCATTCTCCTGAGCCAGGCGCAAATCGTTCCGGCAGCAAGACGCCAACAGATTGGCAGCCGACTCGTTCACTCTGTATACCGGCCAACTTAGGAGCGGATCATCACCAGGACCATTTTAAAGGGTGCCACCGCCCGCAGGGCATGCGGTTCACCGGCGGGCATGATCAAAATATCTCCCGAACGGACTGAATAGGGTTTTCCCGCTACCGTGATCTCCGCTTCCCCATCGATCACGTTTACCAGGGCATCGAAGGGAGCGGTGTGTTCGCTGAGACCTTCGCCCTGATCGAAGGCGAAAACGGTCACGGTGCCGCTCGGTTGTTCCAGGACCGTCCTGCTAACCACCGATCCATTCTGGTAGGCAACGAGGTCAGCCAGTTTTTGAACGGCCGGTTCATTCGACGGTCACACTCTTGGCCAGATTGCGGGGCTGGTCGACATCACATCCCTTTTCCACGGCGACATAATAGGCAAACAACTGGAGAGGAATAATGGCCGTGAATGGGGAGAGATCTTCCGAACCATCCGGGATTTCGATCAGGTGATGCGCCTTGTTCTCAACCTCCCGGTCGCCCGAAGTTGTCAGAGCCAGGACTTTCCCCTGTCGAGCACGGATTTCCTCCAGGTTTCCCAGGATTTTCGTCCGGCTCTCTCCCTGTCCGACCAAGACCAGACTGGCCACATCCGGTTCGACCAGGGCAATGGTCCCGTGTTTCATCTCCCCCGCACACAATCCCTCGGCATGGATATAGGAGATTTCCTTGAGTTTCAAGGCACCTTCCAAAGCCAGCGGATGGTATACACCCCGTCCCAGGTAGAGGAAGTGACGGTACTGGTAATACTGGCGGGCCAGCTCCTGAATCTTCGGTGCGTCTTCCAAGAGGTCACGAAGTCGCCGGGGAATCATAAAGAGTTCCCGCAGGAGAGCCCCCCGTTCCTCTTTCCCCTTTTCCGGGTTCCTTTCAGCCAGAAACAGAGCCATCAGGAGAAAAACCGCCATCTGGGCCAGAAAGGCTTTGGTCGAAGCGACACCGATCTCCGGTCCGGCTCGGGTAAACAGCACCCGCTCCGCCAAGCGGGTCAAAGAACTACCTATTGTATTACATATCGCCAAAACCGGCGCATGGTTCCTCCGGGCCAGCTCAGCCGCAGCCAGCGTGTCCGCAGTTTCTCCGGACTGGGACACGGCAATGACCAGGCTCCGTTCGTCGATCAGGGGTTCCCGGTAGCGGAATTCGGAGGCATACTCCACTGCAACCGGTATCCGAGCGTACCGTTCAATGAAGTGCTTGCCAAGCATTCCGGCGTGGGCGGCCGTCCCACAGGCTACAATCACCACCCGTTCCCAACTCCTCGACCAACCGTCCAGTTCCTCGAGTCTGATCACCCCATGGAGGGGATTCACCCGGCCAGCCAAAACATCTTCGAACACGGCCGGTTCTTCGAAGATTTCCTTGACCATGAAATGTTTGAAACCCCCCTTTTCCGCCCGAACCAAATCCCAGGGAACGGTAAAGATGGACTTTGAACCACGTCGGTTCCCGCAGAAATCGAAGACTTCCCAACTCCCGGCTCTTAATCGGACCACCTCACCATCATCCAGAAAGACGACCTGCCGGGTGTATTCCAGAATCGCCGGAATATCGGAAGCCAGAAAACCTTCCCCTTCTCCGATCCCGATGAGGAGCGGGCTGGCCATGCGCACGCCATACAGTATCCCCGGCTCTTCTTGAAACAGGATACAGCAGGCGAAAGAACCCCGCAGACGGCCGGCTGCCCTCAATAATCGCTCAAGCGGAAGGCCCGACCCTTCCAAGAGGTGCACGAAGACTTCACTATCAGTTTCGGAGGAAAAGACATGGCCTCCGTCTTCCAATTCCTGCCGGAGAGCGAGATAATTCTCGATGATGCCGTTATGAACGAGGGCCACCTTTTTGGTGCAATCCATATGCGGATGAGCGTTGTGCTCCGAGGGAATTCCGTGGGTCGCCCACCGGGTGTGGCCGATTCCTCGCTGGGATTCATATGCGGTTCCAACCAATTCCCGTTCCAGTTCACTCACTTTGCCTTTCGCTCGAACGGTAATCAAGCGCCCATCCTCTTCTACGGCCACCCCGGCTGAATCATAGCCCCGATAGGCCAGTCGGTTCAATCCGTTCAAGAGTACCGGTAACGCCTGCTTCGTTCCGGTATACCCAATGATGCCGCACATGGTACAATCACGCCCCCTGTCATTTCCGTCTCCCGCACAAATAAAAACAGTTCGGCCACCGTGAACAGCCGGCTCTCCATCAGTATTTCATTATACAATATAGACAGAGAGCGAAAAACGCTCGAACCAATACGTAATTGGTATATCCGTTATTTTTTGCGAATTCGAATCTTCTTCAGCGGTATTTAGGAGATCTCCCATGGTCACAGATATGGTATTCTATTTTGGAAGCTACTTTTTCGGAGAAAGGATCGAAGATGAAGATACATCTCCAATGCCTGGTTTTCGACTACGGCGGGGTGATCAGTAAAAAACAGGATAGTAAGCGGGTAGCGGACATGGCCGCTATTTTCGATCTTGCCCCGGATGATTTTACCCGGGCATACTCCATGTTCCGGGATCATTATGATGCCGGCGCCATCGATTATCGAGAATTCTGGCGAAAGATCGCGGACACGCACAGGGTGAGCCTCACCGCAGAGGCTGTGGAACAACTTCGGGATCTGGACGTCCGAAGCTGGTCAGTGATTGATCCGGACATGGTCTCTTTCCTGGTCAATCTGCGCCGTTCAATCTCGACCATGGCAGTGATATCCAACATCACCCCGGATCTCCTTACCGCCTTGCGGCCGCAAGCTCCCTGGTTTACCCTTTTCGACGAGTTGGTATTCTCCTGTGAGGAAAGAATCGTCAAACCGAATCCGCAGATTTTCTTAACTTGTCTGTCTCGTCTTGCCCTTTCGGCCTGCACGTGCCTGTTCATCGACGATACACCGGCCAATGTTGAAGCCGCCCGAATGTCGGGCATGCATGCTTTCCACTACCAGAATCTTGAGAGTTTCCGGGAAGAGTTGGAGGCGCGGTACGTTTTGAACTAAGACCGAGCACCTGGGAAAAGGAGTCCCCGGGGGTCTCTTGAAAAGATCTGTTAGAGGAGGGGGATCCGGAGAACCAGTGCGGTGTTCCAGGAGCTTACCCCGGAGGGAGGGGGGCAACAAGATCTTTGAATCGGAAGGGACTTCCCCCTCTGGTTTGAAAGAGGCAAAGCCGGAGAGGGGCCCCGAGGGGGCTCGTGGTCTAGGGCCCAGCAAGGTTGAAGCCGGCCAGCCCAAGGTGTTTACGGGGCCAGCTGGCAGGGTTTGCCAGGTTCCTGTTCTTTGCCCCCTCCTGCTGCCTATCCCCCAGCAGGAACAAGAGACCTTCCCTACCCAGTTAAAGAAGGTCTGGCCACACCCCCCCCGAGCTTTGACCCATCAGATCTATAGAATCCTGGCCGATGTTCCTGACGCCATGGACATACTTGCAGAAACCCCGGAAAAGATGCACAAGTCATTTTCTAAAAAAGACGGTTGGGAAACTTGGCGGAGAGGGTGGGATTTGAACCCACGGTGCCTTTCGGCACACTCGATTTCGAGTCGAGCGCCTTCAACCAGACTCAGCCACCTCTCCACGCTGCCGCTTCATTGTAAAATATTTCTGTAGGATTTGGCTACACCCTTCCCGATAGATTCCCTCGATTATTTCTGTACGGTGATTAAAGAGCTTCGTGCTGAACACGTCGATGACGCTTCCGGCCACCCCGCCTTTTGGATCCCGGGTCCCGAAGACCACCGTCTGGATACGGGCCTGAAGAATCGCCCCGGCACACATCAGGCACGGCTCGAGAGTCACGTACAGGACCGCGTCTGGCAAACGCCAACTCCCTAGCCGGCGGGCGGCTTTCTGGAGTACCTCGATTTCAGCGTGGGAAATGACCTGGTTTTTCCGCTCTCGCCGGTTGTGTCCCCGGGCTACCACCTCACCTTTCAAGACCAGGCAGGCCCCCACCGGTACTTCATCTTCCCGAAAAGCCTTTTCCGCTTCCCGGAGGGCGAAGGCCATATACCGTTCGTGCTCCTGATTTTTGACCTTGTCCGGGGCAAGGCGGGCTGCTCCACCGAATGGGGTTCTGATTCCATTGGCGCCGTTCATTGCATAAGTATAGCAAACCGGGTCTCCCAGGCAAAGCCGACAGAGTCTGTGCCCGGCGGCACCCGTGCCACGCGTGTTGCCAGCTAACCCATATCCGCGGTATGGGGAGTCGCTGAGTTACCAGTTGGTAAAATACCTCGGAAAAACTTCCGAATTCATGCTACAATACGCACATACACTGATCTGTCGTGGTCCTTCCCCATTTTTGTATTGGAAGGTCCTGGACCGGGAAACAGAAAATCAGAATCAAATCCCAGGATCATGACACCGGGCTATTCCTTCATAAGCCGACCAAGCCTATCCCGCTTCTCCTCCTCCCGGCTTCATGTTTCGCGATTTTTTTTTGGGAGCGGAAGGAGAGATGCTCGGTTACATCTTTATATCCGGAAAACTGAAGCCACACACGCAGTAGACAATCGAAGCATATCCGCAGCAGTAGGCGTTACATCTTTATATCCGGAAAACTTAAGCCACACACAAGGGCAAAAACCGGAAAAGTTCAATGTGAGCGAAGGTGGTGAATGCGTTGAAAAATATCTGGATTGCGTACAGTGAGACAATCTTCGATGAACGGGAAAAAGCCCTTTACCAAGCCCGAAACAACCTCAAAGGTAAAACCCTGTCGCTGATCGAGGAAGCACTTACAGATCAGGAATACCAGGTGGGGAGCCTGAACATGGATCAGCCGATCCACCAATTCGTGGAGTCGCTGGACCCCAGCCGGGTCGACCTGGTGTTCAACCTGGCGGTCAAAGTATCGGAAATCTACGATCAGGCCTTTCTGCCGTCTCTCCTCGACGCGACCCACATTCCCTATCTGGGCTCCAACTCCACTGTGCATTCCTTATGCCTGGACCGTTCCCTGATCAAGCTTTCCCTGCGGGGCATCGGAATCCCCAGCCCCTCGTCCTTTCTTTTGTTGCCGGACGACCCGGTCCCGGAAAGTCAAACCTTCCCGGTGATCATCAAACCCCGTTTCCGAACCCATTTTCCCAGCATTACCAGCGATTCGGTGGCCAATGATTTGGACGAACTCATGGCCAAGATACAGGCCCTTCACAAATTGACCAGAGAAAAAGTCCTGATCGAAAAGTACCTGGAGGGCCGGGAGATGGTGATCGGGCTGTGGGGAAACGGCAAACAGCTCAGTATGCTCCCCATCCTGGAAGTCCGACATGAAAATTCCCAGGTACTGCAAAGCTCCGTCAAAGATGTGTTCTGCCCCGCTGACCTTAATGAGGAACAGAAAACGATGCTCGAAACCATGGTCATCCGCATTTTCAATGAACTGAACATGCGTGATTATGCCTCCTTTCACCTGATTTTCAATCAGAAAGAAAATATCCCCTTCTTTTTCGAGATCAATTCCCTCCCTCTGCTCTATTACAAATACAGCGCCTTTCCCCAGATGTGCCAGGCCGGGGGCATCGACTATAAGGACATGATCCGCCGGCTTCTGACCATCGCCGAAGAACGGGTGGGAGGCCGCCATGACAACTAACGTGACTTACACCGTTCTGGGCGCCGGACACGGCGGGCAGGCGCTGGCCGGTTACCTGGCCCTGAAAGGATATAACGTAAATCTGTTCAACCGGACGTACGAACGGATCAATTCCGTCCGGATGATGGGCGGTATCCAGGTGGAGGGGGAAATCCAGGGTTTCGCCCAACTGGGAATCGTCACCGACAACATCGCCGAAGCGATCAAAGGCGCCCAGATCCTGATGGTGGTCGTCCCGGCTTATGGACACCGCTACATGGCCGAAAACCTGGGACCGGTTCTCGAGGACGGACAGATCATCGTATTGAATCCGGGCCGTACGGGAGGGGCGCTCGAGGTCAGGCAGATCCTGAAAGAGCAGGAAATCAAGGCCCGGGTGATCATCGCCGAAGCCCAAACCTTTATCTTCGCCAGCCGGATCACCGGGCCCGCCCAAGTGAAGATTTTCCGGGTGAAAAATTCCATTCCCGTCGCAGCCCTGCCCGCCTACAAAACGGTCGAAGTGGTCCAGGCCCTGCGTAAGGCCCTTCCCCAGTTCCTGCCCGAAGACAATATCCTGAAAACGAGTTTCAACAATATCGGCGCAGTCTTTCATCCCACTCTCACCATCCTGAACGCCGCCCGCATCGAGAGCACCCACGGAGGATTCGACTACTACATCGAGGGTATTACCCCGGCGACATCCCTGATCCTGGCCGAAGTGGACAAGGAACGGGTCAAGGTTGCCGAAGGGCTGGGTATACGGGCCATCACCGCCCGGGACTGGCTCTACTCGGCCTACGACGCTCACGGCCGCAACCTCTATGAGGCGATCCAGAACAACTCCGGTTATCGGGGCATCCAGGCACCATCCACCATCTACACCCGCTACATAATCGAAGACGTTCCCATGAGCCTGGTCCCCATTTCTTCCTTTGGGAAAATGCTCGGGATCCCCACCCCTACCATCGACAACATGATCCATCTCGCCAGTCTACTTCATGAGCGGGATTACTGGCGGGAGGGAAGGACCGTGGAGAAACTGGGTCTCGCTAATCTGAGCGTCAAGGAAATCCGGGAACTGGTAGTGATGGAAGAGGCTAAGGAGGTCCAAGTATGAGGGAAAAAACGATCATTGGCGCCTCACTGGGAAACGATGTCCACGTGGTGGGGATCTACCGGTTTCTGACGCTGGCCGAAGAACACGGTTACCGCGCGGTCTTTCTGGGGCCCTCCGTCCCGGTGGAATCTATCGTCGCTCAAGCTAAAACTCAACATCCCGAACGGATGATCGTGGGTTACCGTTTGAGCGAAGACGCCGCTACCCTTCTCTTCAGAGAGTTAAAAAGGGGGCTGGAACGGGAACGCCTCGCCGGCACCTTCCCGTTGATCTTGAGCTGCCCTCCGGCGCTGCGGCAAGCGGCGGTCAATGCCGGAATTTTCGATTTTATTTTCACCGGTGGGGAACCGTTCGACGACATCCTGGCCAGCCTGACTGAAAAAGGAAAGGGTATTCCCTTCGAAGCAAAATATCCTCCCACTCTTCCCGAGCGGGTCACGGCAAAAAAGCCGTTTCCCCTGCTCCGCCACCATTTCGGAGTCCCCACCGTTGAGGAGACCGTGTTAGGCGTAGAGCGAATCGCTGATGAGAAGGCGGTCGACATCATTTCCCTGGGACCGGATCAGAATGCCCAGGAATTCTTCTTCGAGCCGGAAAACATGCGCAGCGACGAAAACGGGGCCGGAGGGGTTCCGCTGCGGACCAGAGAGGACCTGGAACGTATCTACCGGGCTTCCCGGCGGGGAAATTATCCGCTACTCCGCTGTTACAGCGGCACCAACCATCTCCGGGAGTGGGCCCACTTGCTTGCCGAAACCATACATATCGCCTGGGGCGTAGTCCCTATCTTCTGGTACAGCACACTCGACGGCCGTTCTTCCCGACCCTTGGTTCAAGCGATCCAGGAAAACCAGGAGGCGATGCGCACCTACATCAACCTCGGTATTCCCCTGGAAGTGAACGAGGCGCACCAGTGGAGCCTGCGGGACGCGCCGGATTCGGTAGCCGCCGCCGCTTTTTTCCTCGGGGCCTACCAGGCCAAGGCTTTCGGGGCTCGCCACTATGTTGCCCAGTACATGTTCAACACCCCGCCTGGTATCTCCCCGCGGGCCGATCTGGCCAAAATGCTGGCCAAACAGGAATTGCTCGGGGAACTCACCGACCCCGGTTTCAATGTCTTCACCCAGATCCGGGCCGGACTTTCCCATTTCACGCCCAACCTGGATATAGCCAAGGGACAACTGGCCGCTTCCACCGCTTTGGGTCTACACCTCTTTCCCGACATCATTCACGTCGTCGGTTTTTGTGAAGCGAATCATATCGCCTGTTCACTCGAGGTGGTGGAAAGCGCCCGGATCGTGCAGGGCGTTCTGTCCGATCTACTGATTGGGCTCCCGCGGATTGACCAAGACCCCTTTATTCAGAAACACAAAAAACGCATAAAAGAGGAAGCGCGCCTGATCCTCGAAACGATCCGGGAGATCGCTTCGCCGGGCATCGAAGACCCCTGGACCTCGCCGGAAACCCTGGCCCGCGCGGTGGAAACCGGCCTTCTTGACGCTCCGCACCTGTCCGGCAATCCGGAAGCGCAGGGTACAGTCATCACCCGCCTGCGGGATAGTATTCTGCGGGTAGTCGACAAGGACGGGCAACCGCTCACGGAACGGCAGAGAATTTCCGCTCTGCGACAGGATAAAAACGAGTAGGGGAAGGCGCCCCACATCGGGGGTCAGGCCATTCCCCTACTCATTGGCGGCTGTTCAGCGACGGCGCTTGTTTTCCCGGTGGCGTTTCAGATCGGTTATTTTCTCTTGGCTTTGCTTGAGAAAACGACTCATTTTCTGCTCGAAATTCTGCTTGCTGCGGTTGAGTTTCTCCATATATTCCTCGTCTTCGTTCAACCGCTTGATGGAAAGGTCGATTTTTCCGTCATCGGTGATGCTGATGACTTTCACCCGAACCTTATCATTGAGTTTCAGGTGTTCGGCCACATCTTTCACATACTGATTGGAGATCTCGGAGATATGAACCAGACCCTTCTTGCCATCCTTAAGCTCAACGAAAGCCCCGAACTTCGTAATGCCAACCACGGTACCTTCCACAATGCTGTCAACTTCGATCATGGATACGAATGGTAAGCCTCCTCTTTAGTATTTGAAAGGATCCTCTCTCATCTGCGCCGATCATTCCGGATCAACCATCCTGATGATCACTTCACCAGGTTTAACCAGGTTCAGGCGGTCCCGGGCCTGCATTTCGATATACCAGTCTTCCTCCAGGTTTTCTTGTTCCTGTCGGAGACGGGCAATCTCTTCCTTA
Organism: Atribacteraceae bacterium; assembly: GCA_035477455.1. Classification (NCBI taxonomy): domain Bacteria; kingdom Pseudomonadati; phylum Atribacterota; class Atribacteria; order Atribacterales; family Atribacteraceae; species Atribacteraceae bacterium. The sequence continues at coordinate 7,272 of DATIKP010000094.1, read as the reverse complement.
AGTTCCCATTCCCGCTTCTGGATCTCTTCGAGACTGCGGGTGACCCGGTGATAGTCGACCAGCCTCTCGGTAAAACCGATACTCCAAGCAAAAAGAAAGACTGCAAAGAAAGCCGCGATCAGGACCTTCTTCCAGAAAAACCTAATACCCCTGGACTTTAAAGACCTCTCGTCCCCGATATATGGCTGCATTGCCCAACTCTTCCTCAATCCTCAACAGTTGATTGTACTTGGCAATCCGCTCCGAACGGCACAGCGAGCCGGTTTTGATCTGACCGGCATTGGTCGCGATCGCCAAATCGGCAATGGTCGCATCCTCGGTCTCCCCCGACCGGTGGGAAATGACCGAGGTATACCCTGCCCGTTTCGCCCTCTCGATGGTATCGAGTGTTTCGGTAAGCGATCCGATTTGATTGAGCTTGATAAGAATTGAATTACAACAGTGCTCCCTGATTCCCCGGGCCAGCCGTTCCGGATTGGTCACGAACAGGTCGTCTCCGACCAGTTGGACCTTACGGCCCAAGGCAAACGTCAACTTTTTCCAGCCTTCCCAGTCATCTTCGGCCAGGGCGTCTTCCAGGGAAATGACCGGGTACTTTTCCACTATGTTCTGGTAAAATTCTATCATCTCATCAATGTTTCTGCGAGCCCCCTCCCGCTCGAACAGATAGATTTCATCTTTGTAGAGTTCACTGGCCGCCGAGTCAAGGGCTAGGTAGATGTCGCCTCCCGGCTCGTAACCAGCGATTTGGACAGCTTCGATGATGACGTCGAGGGCCTCTTCGGAAGAATGCAGGGCCGGCGCAAAGCCTCCTTCGTCTCCTACCGAAACCGAATACCCCCGCCGTTTTAAGACTTTGGCCAGATTGTGAAACACTTCCGCGCCCATCCGCAGTGCTTGAGAAAACGACTTGGCTCCCGAGGGAACGATCATGAATTCCTGAATGTCTACCCCGCTGTCGGCATGTTTTCCTCCATTGAGGATGTTCATGAGCGGTACCGGAAGTTCCCGGGCGTTCGTTCCGCCCAAGTATCGGTAGAGTGGAAGACCGGCATACTCCGCCGCAGCTTTGGCAGTGGCTAGGGAGACGCCGAGAATAGCATTGGCACCGAGCTTACCCTTGTTCGGTGTGCCGTCGAGTTCGATAAGCATGCGATCGAGAGAGGGTTGGTCCACCGCATCCAGGCCTATAATCTCCGGTGCGATGATCTCATTGACATTTGCAACCGCTTTGGTGACGCCCTTCCCCAGATACCGGGACTTGTCACCATCACGGAGTTCTACCGCTTCAAAAGTACCGGTCGAAGCACCGGAGGGAACGGCGGCCCGGCCGAAGGCGCCAGAGGCCAAAGTCACATCAACTTCAATGGTCGGGTTCCCGCGGGAATCGAGTATTTCGCGTGCCTTTACATCGAATATCGTACTCAAGGATCAATTACCCCCTTTTCTCTCGTTCACTGATCGTAAACCTCCACTCGGGTTCCGGAGGGAATGGTTTCCAGGATTTTCACATCGCCCTTTATTCGGCCAATCACTTCTACTGGGCTAGCCGGCCGTATTTCATCCGGTGTACGGCTGGCCGGTGTCGCTCCAAAAAAGAAACACAGGCAGGCTCCCTGCGGCCAGTATGCGACATCACCTGGTCGAACTGTTTCCTGTGGATTGACAATATCGCTTCTTACCGGAATCTCAAAATATATTTCCTTCCCCCAAGTATCCACACGAGCCGAAACGGGAAGCCCTTTCTGGATTTTCTCTGACAAAGGGCTTGTTTCCAGCTCCACCGCCACCTCGATACCGGCTTCAGGAAAAACAACCCGCATTATCTCAGCCCCCTCCTGTTTTTCTTAGCCTTCCTCCACCCGTTCCTGCTCGAGAACTTCAATGACATCCCCCCCTCCCGGACGGCTGGGGAGACACAAGACTTTCACCCGCATTCTCCAGGTCGGGGAAACAATCGTTATCTCATCCCCCTCCCTGACATCAGTCGCTGGTTTAGCCGGTTTTCCGTTAATAATGATCCGGGAACTCCGGCAGGCCGTCTGAGCGAGAGAACGGCGCTTGATCAATCGTGAATTACGAAGAAATACGTCCAGCCTCAACGGTCTTCCCAGGGAAGCGGCGTATCTTCAGAATACTCCGGAAAGCAGGAATATTCAACACCCTTGCCCAAGGCGATCAACCGGCATACCGACAAAATCTGCTGTTTCTGTAGAGCGCTTTCGACAAAAGCCCACAAGGATTCGTCGGTGAGCCGGCCGGCTACCAAAAGGGCCCGCTTGCCGGCGAGTCCTTCCAGGTGACCGAGAAGCAGAGTGTATTCGCCATTCCTTTTCCCGACGTTCAGAACCTCCACATCCCGTTGAAGGTATCGGTTCAAAAGGCCGGACATAACCAAGCCATCCGGGTTAAGTGCCACCAGAACATCCGGATTCCACCCGCGAATCAGGGGGAGTAAAACCTGGATTCTTTCCTGAAGCCGTCTCAGGTCGATTTCCAGTTTTTGGGGTCCAGGTTCTCTTTGGCATTGTCCCATAATTTATCCAACTCCTCAAACGACACGTCCACCAGGTTTTTTCCTTCCCGGCGGACTGCTCCCTCCATCATGGCAAACCGTTCCTTAAAACGATGGCAGGTTTTCCGCAACGCTTCTTCCGGATCCACCTTCAGATGACGGGCCAGGTTGACCAGCGTAAAGGCCAGGTCCCCCCATTCGGCCTCAATCCGCTTCCCGTCCTCGGATCGCCAGGCTTCCCTGAGTTCCTTCCATTCCTCCTCGACCTTGTCGGCCACGGCCTCAGCGTTCTTCCAGTCAAAGCCTACCCGGGCGACCCGACTCTGGATGGCATTGGCCCACACCAGAGCGGGCAAATGACGGGGGAGGGAAGAGAGCATGCTCTCTCGTTCCTTTTCTTTTCCCTTGATCCTTTCCCAGTTCACCAGGACTCCGTCAACCCCCGCTACCGCCTCGGAACCAAAGACGTGCGGGTGCCGTTTTTTCATTTTGGAAACAATGGTCCGAAGAACATCAGCCATGGTAAACGAACCTTCTTCCTGCCCGATACGGGCATGGAAGACGATGTGCAGCAACATGTCCCCCAACTCTTCCATCAATTCGGCGTCATCCTGCCGATCGATGGCCTCGAGCGCTTCGTACACCTCTTCCACCATCAACTGTTTGAGTGTTTCCCGGGTTTGCTCCCGATCCCAGGGACAGCCTCCTTCCCCGCGAAGTATATCAACTGTCTCCAGGAGTTCCCGGAAAAGCACTTCCGTGCTTTTCTCATCCATTCGCCGTTCCTCGTTCCCCGGTTGATGCTTTGAAGCCTTCAAATATCTCAAGCAGCCGGTCAATTCCCACTACCGGGATTTTCAAGGCGGTACGGCCTTGGTGCTGGGCCAAGGTCCCTTTCACCCCTCGTTCCTTGCTCGCTTCACTCAAACGAACCAAGCACTCGAGAGAGCCAAACATAAAGATTTTCCCGTCCCTTTCCTCGATGCTCTCCACTTGGGATATTTTACCATAACCCCGCAGCTTTGCAATGTTGAGGAGTTTCAGAGCTTCCGGAGGAATCCTCCCTCTATGGTCCTCCCATTCCTCCCGAAGGGCCTCGACGTCGGACGGCTCCCGCAGACGAAGTATCCTCTGGTAGGCTCCGAACCGCTCGCTTTCATCCATATAACTTTCCGGAATGAACGCCTCCTCCTTCAAGGCAATGCTGGTTCCCCCGAAAGTATCCGGTTCTTCACCCTTTAACCGGGCGATCTCATCCTGAATCATTCTGGTATATAAAGAAAATCCAATTTCCTGGATAAATCCGTGCTGTTCGGCACCGAGAATATTCCCCGCTCCCCGGATTTCCATGTCCCGGGTCGCCAGTTTAAGACCAGATCCGAGTTCCGAATACTCCAGGATCGCCTCCAGTCTTTCCCGCGATTCCAAGGTCAATCGGGACGGGTAGAAAAAGTAGGCGAACGCGTCCCGATCGAACCGGCCGATCCGTCCCCTGAGCTGATAGAGTTGCGCCAGGCCGAACAAGGTGGCCGGATCAACGATCAAGGTATTGGCATTGGGCACATCAAGGCCGATCTCAATGATGGTTGTGCACAGGAGAAGCTGAATTTTTCTTTCGTAAAACCCTTCCATCACCCGTTCCAATTCCGACCCGGACATCCGGCCGTGGGCCAGAGCCATAGACGCTCCGGGGAACATGACCTCCAATTCTTCCCGGACCCGCAACAATTCCCGAATCCGTGGACAAACATAAAACACCTGCCCACCCCGATTGAGTTCATATTCAACCGCTTCGCGGATCGTGGAGGCTTTCCGGGGTAACACCTGGGTATGTACCGCCTTGCGCCCCTGGGGAGGCGTAGCGATAATGCTGATATCGCGGGTTCCGATCAGAGACAGATACAGCGTGCGGGGGATCGGGGTAGCGGTCAGCGTCAGGATATCGACTGCGGCTTTCAACCGTTTCAGGCGTTCCTTATGCATTACGCCAAACCGCTGTTCTTCGTCCACCACCAAAAGGCCGAGATCATGAAAGGCGATATCCCGGGAAAGGAGCCGGTGAGTCCCGATCACGATATCCACGGTACCCCGGGCTATCTCATCAAGGATTCGCTTCTGGTCAGGCGGCGATTTGAAGCGGTTGAGCACTTCCACCCTAACCGGAAACCTCCGCAGCCGTTCCTTGAAGGTGACATAGTGTTGTTCGGACAGGATCGTGGTCGGCGATAAAACGGCCACCTGTTTCCCGCCCATAACCGCCTTGAAGGCAGCCCGTACTGCTACTTCCGTTTTCCCATACCCCACATCTCCGCAAACCAGCCGGTCCATGGGGCGGGGTAATTCCATATCCCGTTTGACGTCGTCAATCGCCAGGCGTTGATCGGCAGTTTCAACAAAAGGAAATGACAGTTCCAGTTTTCTGGCCCAGGATTCATCGGGGGGAAACGCATGTCCGTGTTCGATCTGACGGCGGGCGTAGAGGTCGAGGAGTTCACGGGCCACCTCTTCTACCGATTTCTTCACCCGCTGCTTGATCTTCAACCATTCGTCCTTCCCCAATCGGGACATCCGGGGTAAAGTATCCCCGGAGGCCACGTATTTCTGGACCAGGAAGAGACTCTCCACCGGAACGTGGAGTTGGTCACCGGCGGCATATTCGATGGTGATATAGGCTTTCCGGATCCCCTGCAAAGACATTTCTTTCGAGCCCCGATAAATTCCGATACCGTGTTCTTCGTGAACGAGGTAATCACCCGGTTTGATATTCCTCAACAGATTCGGATCAGGGGGAGAAGATTTTCTGGTCCTGGGGTACTGTATTTCCGTCCCAAAAATTTCCGTGGCCGACAGGACGGCGATACCCTCATCGTCAAGGAGGAAACCCTCCGACGGATACCCTTCAAACAAAACAATTCGCTCCTCATCCTCGGGACGGCGGGTAAAAGCAACCTGTTCTTCGCTCAAACATTCTCTCATCAACTCAAGCTTTTCCGATGGAAGGACCAGGAATACCTTCGTCCAGTATTCAGCTTTCAGCCATTCGACCAGTGCGGGGATATTTCCCTGAAAACTGGGCGGTTTGCCGGCCGGAAGGTCCACGGTAACAGTGTCTTTGTAGGGGGAGAGTCCGGTAAATACCTGAAGCGTATCCCGAAAAAGAGTCGTTTCAAAATAGGCCCCGTCCCAAAAAAGAACGGCGGATTCCCGGCGAAGCAAACCAAGCAGGGGAATTTTTCGGAAACTCCCGCTGCGGGGCAGAACCAAAATCCGTTGGATGGTGTCGGCAGTCCGCTGAGTTTCGGGATGAAACCGCCGGATTGTTTCCAGTCGGTTTCCCCACCAGTACGTGCGCAGGGGCATTTCGGCGTCGGGTGGAAAAAAATCGAGCACTTCTCCCCTGACGGCCATCTCGCCACGTTCCCAGACAAAATCTTTACGCTCGTATCCCATCCGGAAAAGCCCGTCCAGCACCTCTTCCCGTTTCCGCTCTTCACCGGAGGTAAAAAGTAGTGACCGCTCTTCAAAAGATGTCAGATCAACGATTTCCCGTCTGATGTCGTCCGCGCCAAGGATGGAGACCACGGGTTTTCCGGGAACCAGGCTCCGTTGCCAGAGCACATCGCTCCATTCCTCGCTAAAGTCTCCGATATTGACCGAAAGATCCCCGACCCCGAAGAGGAAACGCAAACTCTCCGCCTGTTTGAAGGCCTTGCGTTTCCATTCTTCATTCAAGGCAACGTAGAAGACCGGACGCCCAAGCCGGTGGGCCAACACACAGGCTAAAAGCGGCCGCAGGGAAAAAGGAATGGAACAATGGACTATAGAAGCCCGGCGCAGCGCGTCTGCGACCTGTTCAAAACCAGACCATAATCGTTTGATTCCAAGCTGATTCATGGAGAGGCCCCGGCAGGAAGACGAAAGGCGGAATTACCATGCTCTCCGTGAATCCACCGTTCTCTGATCAGAGGATCACTGGCGAGTCGCGGCCGGCGCAATGGTACGATGGTTTTTTGCAACGTGATCAAGTCCTCAAAAATCCTGATTCGGGTGTACGAAGCGCTCGGCATTGATGTTTTCCGGTTTCGGAACGGTGAAGTTATAGGATGAGGGAAATCACCGTCATGGTCAAAGCAGCTGAAAACAGACTGCCCCAGATGACCTGGGGAACCGTATGCTTGTTCAAAAACAGGCGGGCCCAGCCTACCGGGACACATAGAAGATAAAAAACAGCCAACAGGGGATGGACAACCATGGTCAGGGCGGTGACCGGACCGGCGATACCGGCCAGATGCATGCTGATTTTCCAATAGTTGGAAATGATTCCCCCGGCCAATGTGACCGTCACATAACTCGCGGTGACCCCCAACAAGGGCTTCGGTGCCCCCTCAAGCACATAAATGACCAAGGAGAGGGTATTGAGCCCAACGAACATGAGATAAGGTTTGAACCGTTCCCGCCGGTCACTCAGATCCAAATCCGAAATCATGCGGGCGTGTTTAAGGAGAAGGATCAGAACCGCCGGTCCGACTGCGATGAAACTCACTCCAATCAAAAAATAACCCGCCGCCTCCCAGCCTCCGGAGACATTCCAAGCCACGATCGCATAGAGGATCGCGGCTGCCGTCATCGGCTGGAGAAACAGAGAAATCGCCTTCGCCGCTTGCTTACGGCGGGTTTTCTCGGCCGGTTGTATTCCATCCCGCATTGCTATCCTCCCGTTCTCCGGGGAGCGTATGGCTTTCACTCGGCCTCCCCGG
>DATIKP010000093.1 GCA_035477455.1 Atribacteraceae bacterium | reverse complement strand
ATGACCACGTCCGGTTACAGTGCTGCTGAAAAGGCCATCCTTGGCCTTTTTGCTGCGAAAATGCGGTGATTTCGGCGGCTGATTCAGGCAACTTAGGCCCAGGCTTCCTTCGTTCTTTTGCAGCAAAATTACTTATTGCAGTGGAATCAGATTTACCTCTCTGTCTTACTCCTCCGCGTTCCGGAACTCTTTGCGTAGGATCAGCTTGGCCGCCAGAGCCACCGTCTCGGAAACCTTCATCTCCACTTCGGGCTTGATCAGGAGATCAACGGTTTCTTCTTGTATGCGGCTCACTAAAACCCCACACACCGCCGCAGCTTTAAGGCCCAGTACCCGGCAGACAGTGAACAGGGTAGCGATCTCCATTTCATAATTCAATACTCCCAACCTTTTCCATTCCTCAAATGTATTGCGAAGACCACGGATGACATACCCGGAAAACGTATCATAACGTTCTTGACCGGGATAAAAAGATGCCGTCGAACAGGTGAGTCCCAGCCGTACTCGATGTCCGAGTTCACGCCCGGCCCGGAGCAGGTAAGTAGTGAGCGCGTGGTCGGCACAGGCGGGATAGCTGACCGGCGCATAATGATCCGAAGTCCCATCCAGGCGTACCGCTCCCTCACTGACCACCAGGTCGCCGATCCCGACATCTTCCTGGATAGCCCCACAGGTCCCCGCCCGAATAAAATGGCGAATACCCAAGCGGGCCAGCTCTTCCACCGCGATGGACAGGGACGGACCGCCGATCCCCGATGAGACGACCAGAACCTTTCCCTCTTCGCTTTCGGCCAGGATCGTTTTAAATTCCCGGTGGACAGCCAGTTCGCGATAGGTGCCATACGCGGCGGCTATTTTCACACACCGCTCCGGTGCCCCGGGAACCAAGGCCAGGGTCACCCCCGACAGATCTTCCTCATGTAAGCCCAAGTGATAGGCAAAATAGCTCATGCTCATCCCTCCTGTTTCCTTCACGGAAAACCCTTTGCTATACTATCATGTTCCGGAGAAAAGCAAAAACCATCTTATCGCCAGAATTGTTGACAATCAGGTTATAATGGGCAAAGAAGGGGAAACCATGGGCTTTTTCCCCCGGTCTCGCCGACTACAGGTTTTAAACCTGCAATTTCAATTAACAGGGAGAAAAAGAGATGGCCGAACGTGAATACTCCGTTCTCGTCGATAACCGGGTGAGCCTGCACATGCCGGAGGGCGCGACTCTTTTCGATGTGGCCCGGCAAGGCGCCCCCGATTCGTTCCGAAACTTCCTGGTCGCCCAGTTCGACGGGGAGATCGTCGATCTCCATACCATGATCGAGAAGGACGGAGAGGTGCACTTTTTCGATTTTTTCCACCCGGAGGGGCGGCGGGCCTATACCCGAAGCGTCTTCTTTCTGCTTAGTTATGCGGTCAGTCGGGTTTTCCCCGGTAAGCATCTAAAGGTCACCTACTCGATCAGCAACGGTATTTTCTGCCAAGTCGAGGACGAGGAAAACCTGAACAATGCCCAAGTGGCCACTCTGAGCAAGACGATGCAGGAACTGGCAGAAGCAGATCTACCTTTCCGCAAACACACGGTGAACTGGGAACAGGCGATTAACCTCTGCAGCGCTCAGGGTAGGACGGACCTGGTTCGTCTCTTCAGGTACTGGCGGACTCCGGCGGTTCCGCTTTACGTGCTGGACAGCTATTACGACTACTACTACGGGCCGTTGTGCCCAACGACCGGATATGTCCGAAAGTTCGGGTTGGCGCATGTACCACCCGGTTTCATCGTACATATACCCGATCACAAAGACCCGGAAAGTCTGCCACCCTACACGTTTCGGCCAAAACTGTACAGCATTTTTCAGGAAGCTTTCCAGTGGAGTAAAATTCTCGAAATAGAAAATGTGGGTAACCTGAATGAAGCGGTCGTCCAACTCAAGGGCCGCGAAATCGTAGAGGTAGCCGAGGCCTTTCATGAAAAGAAGATCGCCCAAATAGCCGACCAGATCACCCAGCGAAAAGGGTTGACCCACCTGGTCCTAATCGCCGGCCCTTCGTCCTCGGGCAAGACCACCTTCGCCCGGCGTTTACTGATCCAACTCCGGGCCAACGGCTGGAAGCCCTTGACCATTTCCCTCGACGACTATTTCCGAGAACGGCAGGAATTGGGTGAAGACAATTTCGCGGAGTATGAAAAACCCGAAGCCATAGATCTGGGCCTGTTCAAAGAGCAGATGCAGCGGCTGATCGCCGGAGAGGCGGTGGAAGTCCCCCACTTCAATTTTGTGACCGGGAAACGCGAGTTTAGCGGGAAATCCCTCACGCTGAGCCGGGACGGCGTCATCGTCGTCGAAGGGTTACATGCCTTGAATCCCCTGTTGAGTAAAACCATCCCCCCCGAACAGAAAGTCCGGATCTTTGTCAGCGCCATCACCCAGCTCAACATCGACGATCATAACCGGATTTCCACCACCGACAGCCGGCTGATCCGCCGCCTAGTGCGGGACAGTCAGTTCCGGGGACGGGACGCCGAGGCGGTCTTTACCATGTGGCCGCACGTCCGGGAAGGGGAGGAAAAGTATGTGTTCCCATTCCAGGAAGAAGCCGATATTATGTTCAACTCCTCACTGATCTACGAACTGAGCGTCCTGCGGCAATCAGCCGAGCCGCTTCTCAGGGGGATCACCCCCGAACGAAAAACCTATCTGGAAGCCTACCGGCTGTATGCTTTCTTGAACCACTTCATTCCCCTGAACCAAGCGCTCGTGCCTTCCAACTCCATCCTGCGGGAGTTCATCGGCCGCACGGTTTGAATCCCTCACCCTTTCCCGGCTTCGTCCAGGAGAACCAGGGCGGACTGCAGATAACTCTCAGCGTGTTCGTGCAATGGGGTCTCCATCTCCCGCATAAGAGCGATACGTTCGGCCAACTCTTTGAGAAGGTCCAGTTTTTCCACCCTCGGACGGGTGGGAACAGAAACCGCCTTTTGGTCCAGATCGATGGACGCCCCCAGTTCCGGAACAATCGATCGTTTGCCTTGCAGTTTTAAGGCTTCCGCCAGAGCCTGAGCGCTACGCTCTTCCCCGTGGGTGATCAGAAAGGTGGGGTTGTTCTTAAAATAACCGCACCATTTCAGGAGATCGTTCTGATCAGCGTGGGCTGAAAAACCATTGATAGTGTAAATCTTAGCCCGGACCGAAAGTTCTTCACCAAAAAACCGGAGCCGGCGGGCGCCATCCACGATTAAACGGCCCGGCGAACCCGCTGCCTGGTAGCCCACGAAAATAAGGCTGGTGTTTTCCTTCCAGAGGTTGTGGCGTAGGTGATGGACGATCCGGCCTCCGGTAAGCATCCCACTTCCGGCAATGACAATGGCCCGGTCCACATTATTGATCGCCCGGGACTCCTCCGGGGAAGAGACATACTGCAAGCTGGGCAATGAAAAGGGGTCCGTATCCGAAAGCCGGGTCTTGCGGATTTCCCCGGCCAGAAAGTCACGGTATTTCCGGTAAATGTCGGTGGCCAATTTCCCCATGGGACTGTCGAAAAAGACCGGGCAATCCAAGCCATCCTTCCTCTGGAAGAGAAACAGCTCGTACAACACCCGCTGAGCCCGGTCAACCACAAACGAGGGAATCAGGACCTTTCCTCCGCTTTCCAGGGCCTGACCGATCGCCTCGCCGAATTCCACCCGGGTTTCTTCCACTCCCCGGTGAGCCCGGTTCCCATAGGTGGATTCGACGACCACGTAATCGGCATCGTCGATGATCGGTGGAGACCCTTCCATGATCCCGTTAAAAGAGCCCATGTCTCCGGAAAAGACCACTTTCTGATCCTGAATCCGGACCTCAAGCGCCGCTGCTCCCAGGATATGCGCTGCGTTACGAAACGTAGTTTCTACCCCTCCAAGCCGAACTGGCTCATCATAGGAAATTGGTTCGAACAGTTCTATTGCCTTACGCACATCCTCCTCTCCATACAGTGGCTCCACTATCGGCCGGCCGGACCGGTGGTTTCTCCGGTTCAACCGCTCGGTTTCTTCCCGTGCGATCTTCGCGGTATCCAGCCAGAGCACTTCGCAAAGTTCAACAGTGGGCAGTGTGGCAAAGACGGGCCCGCGAAACCCCTCCCGGACCAGAAGCGGAATCAGCCCGGAATGGTCCAGGTGAGCATGGGTGAGATAAACCCCATCAAGCGTTGCCGGATCAAAGGGGAGTGGTTCCCGGTTGCGTTCCTCGCCCCGGCCCTGAATCAAGCCACGGTCTACCAGTACTCGCTTTCCGGCACCTTCCAAAAGATAGCAGGAACCAGTCACTTCCCGAGCTGCTCCATGAAACGTCAGTCGCATGGTTATACCTCCAGTATTTCTTCCACCAGGGGAAGAAGGATTTCATCCAATGAATCATCGGTATCCGCAATCTGTAAGTCCTTGAACAAACCCCAGTACTCAGTGTGGGTGACCGCTTCATCCGGAGCCAGGCGAACCAGTGGTCCCAAAGACTCCAGTTCCAGCATGTTTTCATTGGTAAATAGCTCAACGGACGAACCAAAGTCGGGATATACTGCACCGGGAATATAACGGAAGCATTTTAAGAAAACCAGATCGTCCAGGAGATAGCTGCACCACCCCCGGGAATTCCCGAAGCCGGCCTTGGTCGGGGGCGCTCCCGGCACCTGTTTTAGGGAAACATACTTTCTCCCCCAGCGCCAACGCGGGTCGTTCATGTCAGTATAGGCCCATAGGGCCATGGGGCGTACCGGAGTCAACGTCGCCGAGTGGCTGGAGTAGGGTTCCTGGGGAATTACGGCCAGACCTCCTTCGCTCATCACGCTCAGGGCCCAGACCGCTAACTCCACCTCCCAAAGGTTCCGGTTGGTGAGGGTATGGGTCACCGTCACCCTATTCTCGTCTTCAGACATCTCAATGGCCAGCACCTTCTGAATCCCGGTCCTTTTCTCGGTCTCCTGAGTCAGAACAACCTTTCGACCGTCACCTGTCGCGTCCACCGGTCCGTTGTCCGGGACATAGGTCCGCGGATACATTTCCGGAGCATGCCAGAGCCGGTGCCCGCCATAGATCTTCCAGCGATCATCACCACCCAAAGCCGCGTCTTCCGGAAATTCCCGGAAAAGGTTCCGGCCTCCGATGAATCCCAATCTGATCACCCGGGGTCCCCGTTCCCTGGTTACCAATAGTTCCAGACGGCCGTTTTCCAACCGGATACATTGACCCCACCGTCCATACTGTGCCGTTTTCATGATCTTACTCCCTTCCTGAGAGTATATACATCCAGGTGTCTTCGCCTTCCCGTGTCTATCCGTCCAAGCATTCCCGAATGAATTCCCGGATCGGTGGGCCTAGGTCCTCCCGCTTGAGGGCATAAGCGATGTTGGCCTTCAGAAAGCCGAGCTTGTCTCCAACCCCGTACAAGGTTCCCTCAAACTGGTAGGCATAAACGTTTTCCCGTCCAATCAAGTTCTTCATAGCGTCGGTGAGCTGGATTTCACCGCCCTTTCCCGGCGTGGTCTTTTCGATTGAATCGAAAATCGACGGCGTGAGGATATATCGTCCTACGATGGCCAGGTCCGAGGGGGCTTCAGCTGGGTCGGGCTTCTCCACTAAGTCTTCCACCGCGAAAACCCGATCTTTGACCTTCCGTCCCTTAATAATCCCCAACTGGTCAACCCTTTCCCGGGGAACCTGTTCCACCGCCAGCACGATTCCCGGAAATTCCCGGTAGACCTCCGCCATCTGGGCCAGGCAGGGAATCCGGGCATCGATAATGTCATCGGCAAGAAGAACCGCAAATGGTGCGTCCCCGATGAATTGTCTCCCGTACCAGATGGCGTCTCCCAGGCCCTTTTGCCGTTTCTGCCGAACATAGAAAATATGGATGAGATCCCCGACCTCCCGCACTTCTTGCAACAGGTCCAATTTTCCCCGATCCTTGAGTTCCTTTTCCAGTTCCACCGAGTAGTCAAAATAATTTTCGATCGCCTGCTTTCCCCGGCCGGTCACGAATAATAGGCTTTCCACCCCGGAATTCAACGCTTCTTCCACCACGTACTGAACCGCCGGGGTATCGACCACCGGCAACATCTCTTTCGGCTGAGCCTTAGTTGCCGGCAGGAGTCGGGTACCGAACCCGGCTACCGGTATCAAGGCCTTACGTATGGATTTTTCCGCCATGTTCCCAGTCTCCTCAAGTCAAACCACCGTAACGCAACGGTAAGAACAACCTGATCCATAGGCATAAAACGTCTTACTCCCTTGAAGAACCTCTCAATCCCCAACGATTTTTCTCATGGCTTCCCGGACATCGACCGTATCTCCGGCCAGGATCGACTGCTCAAGGCAGCGGATTTGCCGGGCTATATGATCCCAGGAGAATCCCCGCTCCTCCGGCGGCCTAACTCTCCAGATGCGGGGATGAGTGGTTTCTTCCACGCGTTCCCCCTCTTCCCATAAACTTTCCATCATTTTCTCGCCGGCCCGTTTTCCGGTGACCCGCAGCTCCACGTCCCGCCCCAGTTGGTATCCCTGAATCTCACAAAAAATCCGGGCCAGTTCGACGATCGGGAGCATCTCACCCATTTTCAGCACGTATACGCGCCGATTCCCGGCCATCAAACTCACTTCAATGACCAAGGTCACCGCTTCCTGGGTGGTCATAAAATAGCGTTTCATTGCCGGGTCGGTGATGGTGAGAGGTTCTCCCCGCTCCAACTGGGCCTTCCAAACCTCGAGGACGTTGCCCCGGCTTCCCAGCACATTTCCGAAGCGAACCACACTGGCCTCAATGTCAGGATGAGCCGCGGCGAAGGAATGGATCAGGACTTCCCCTATTTTTTTGGTCTGCCCCATCACGTTTTCCGGATGGACCGCCTTGTCGGTAGAGATGAAGACCACCTTACCCACCACTCCCCGGCATGCCTCCAACAGATTGAGCGTCCCCGCCACGTTGGTCAGAAAGGCCTCTGCGGGGTTTTCCTCCAGCAAGGGAACATGTTTGTAAGCCGCTGCGTGATAGACAAAGTCGGGCCGGCATTCGTTCAACAGAGCTTTCAAGCGCCCTCCGCAACGGATATCGCCGATCAGGGGGAACACAGTGATTTCCCCTCCCAGTTCATGCACGAGGTCGAAAATCCCCGTTTCGTTGTGATCGAGAACAATCAGGCGGCACCCGGTC
>DATIKP010000092.1 GCA_035477455.1 Atribacteraceae bacterium | reverse complement strand
GATAGGCAGGCAATGCGAACTATTAGGATTGTCCCTGTCAGGGTATTATTATGAACCTCAAGGGGAGACGGAGTTGAATTTGGCGACAGAGCATCCTGATCAGGTCTGGTGTGCTGATATTACCTATATCAGGATGGCACAAGGGGCACAGTAGAACTCAAACCATACGATGTTGCGGTGTGGAAGTAAGGGGTGGGACATTTTCACAGAATAAAAACAAAGGTAAGGGGCAACACTTGACAAATCCCTCCTTATAGCTATACTTATAAGCCAGTACCGTGAAGGGATTACACTTTGTGACGTCCCAGAAGTGGGACGTCTTTTTTTGCGCTTTGATCAGAAAAATGCCACAGAGCAAACGTCCCGACCGGTAACTAGGAATAAATCAAACAGGCCATTAGACTGCGGCCCAATTAGCGCTTTTAGGCCAAGACTTAAAACGCAGGACGTGTCGTTTTGTACTTCGTGGATTGCCTTACCTAACAGGCTTCAGCCTAAACTCCTGTTTTTATATGGAGGAACTACTCTTTAATGGAACAGAAAAACGATAGTGGATTTACCCAATATTCTCTTCGCCGGGAACTGTTAAAGGCGATCGCCGACAAAGGATTCACCGAACCGACTCCGGTCCAGACCGAGGTTCTGGGCCATGAAAGCATCACCGGAGATCTTATCGTGCGGGCTAAAACCGGTTCGGGAAAGACCCTCGCCTTTCTTCTGCCTTTATTAAGCGACGAACGAATGACTACCAAGACTCCTGGGGTGCTTATCGTGTCCCCTACCAGGGAACTGGCTCTACAAATCTCCCGCGAAGCAATCTGGCTTTCCGGAAATCTCGACTGCACCTGTGCCTCACTGGTGGGCGGAATGGATATGGCCCGGCAGATTATCGATTTGCGCCGGGGAGCTTCTCTCGTTGTCGGAACGCCCGGTAGAATCCTCGATCATATCCGCCGGGGAACCCTGCGAACCGACACCATCCATACCGTGGTGTTGGATGAAGGGGATCATATGCTGGACATGGGCTTTCGTGAAGAACTGGAGGGCATTCTCGATGCCTCACGACAACGGGAAAAAACCTGGATTTTTTCAGCGACGATGCCGGATTCGATCCAAACGCTGATCAGACAATACCTGTCCGATCCGGAAACCATATCCCTTGTCAAGGAGGGTGAGCAGCATTCCGAAATCGCTCATACCGTGTACACTGTCCCCCGTAACCGTAGACTGGAAGGACTGACCAACGTCCTCTTATGGGAAAATTCCGGCCGGGGTCTGGTGTTTTGCCAAACACGCGCCGAAACCATGGAAGTCACCAACCACCTTATTGACGAACGATTCCGAGCCACCTGTCTCCATGGGGAAATGAGCCAGCGGGAAAGGAACCAGGCTCTCTCCCAATTCACCTCGGGGAAGGTAACCTACCTGGTGGCGACCAACGTGGCCGCCCGGGGGCTGGATGTTCCCGGTGTCGAGCACGTTTTCCAACTTGGACTGCCTTCCGATACGGAAACCTTTATTCATCGGAGCGGCCGTACCGGACGGGCCGGACAAACCGGACACAATATTCTGATTCTGAATCAATTTGAAGCGGAAAAGCTCCGTTTTATGCTCCGGGGAACCCGCATCCGCATTACCTGGCTTCCCGTTCCCGACAGTTCTGTAATCAGGGATAAACAGCGCTCGCGATTCGAAGAAAAGATCCTGACCCAGAATCCGGATCAAATCCAGGAAACCAGAGCTTGGGCCACCGACTTAATTGCTCGTACCGACATTCTGGACCTCGTGACCGGTCTGTTAAATCTTTCGGGGAATTCTTTCAAAAACGGGTACAATCTTAAGATGGAACTTGAACATGAAATCGACCAACGCAAATCCCACTCGCGAAACGGACACAAACTCTCTACCCCCGAACGATCCCATCACCGCCGATCGAAAGGAACGCTGGTCCGCCTGGCGGTCACCGATCCCACTGAGTGGAATACCGGCCGGGTCCTAAGAGCGGTGTGTACTTCGCTGGGAGTAGACAGCCAAGATGTAGCGGAAATCATTCTGAAACCGAGTTCCGTTCTGGTAGGTCTCTTGCCCACGGCATACGAGAAGTACCGTCTCAATCCGGAAAAACTATCGCAGGCCAACCTCCTCTCCCAGGACCAGGAACCCCACCGGAGAAAACAAAAACCCCGAGAAACCTCCCGGTCCAGACCGGTTCGGGTCTAACCAGAAAAAATGGCTCAGGAATGAAGGCAGTATTCTTCACCCCTGAGCCATCAACCTGACTGATCACCGTTCACCATTCACCCGTATTTCACCCATTCTTTCGGGCAAATTCCTTCATCAATCCCACCAGGGTCTCTACGGCTTCAATAGTTACGGCGTTATATAGCGACGCCCGGCAGCCACCTACCGAACGGTGCCCTTTTAACCCGATCAGGCCAGCCTTATTCACTTCCTGGATGAACTGCTGCTCCAGTTCAGGAGTTGGGAGTTGAAAGATCACGTTCATCCAGGATTGACTGTCTAGTTCCACAGGGCTTCGGAAAAATTCTTGGCTGTCCAGATAGTCATAAAGGAGTCTGGCTTTCCGGCGGTTAACGTCTTCCATCTTTTGTAAACCCCCGATCTCCTCCTCCAGCCAGCGCATAACCAGCCCAACCACGTATATGGCAAAACAGGGAGGAGTGTTGTATAGGGAGTTCGATTCGACAAAGGTCGGATATTTCAGCATGACCGGGAGACTCTCCGGGGTGCGCTCGAGCATGTCTTCCCGGATAATCACGATGGTCACGCCGGCCGGCCCGGCGTTTTTCTGGGCTCCGGCGTAAATCAGTCCGAACGGCTTGGTATCGAATCTCCGGCTGAAAATGTCCGAGGACATGTCACTGACCAAAGGCACTTTTCCGCTGTCCGGGAATGTATGCCATTGGGTCCCGCGGATAGTATTGTTGGAGGTCAGATGTAAATAGGAAATAGCGGGGTCCACGGGGAAACCCTTCGGAATATAGGTATGATTCCGGTCTGACGAGGAAGCGACTACCTGGATTTCTTTTTCAAGCACCTTGGCCTCCTTGATAGCTTTCGATGCCCAATACCCGGTGTCGATATAGCCAACGGGTTTCCCCGCTTGGGACAGGTTCAGGGGGACCATACTAAACTGCAGACTCGCCCCTCCCTGCAGAAAGAGCACCCGAAAGCGCTCATCCAATTCCAACAGTCGCTTGATCCGCTCAACGGCATCGTTCAATATTCCCTCAAACTGTTTCGAGCGGTGGCTCAATTCCAAAACGGACGTCCCCGTCGAGGCATAATCGAGCAACTCCAACTGAATGCGCTCCAAAACCGGGAGCGGTAGGGCGGCCGGCCCCGGGTTAAATACGAATGCACGCTTCCCCATTCTTCTTCCTCCCATCTCAGAGTATACCCTCTTTTTTCGAAAAGTTAACAGTGACCATTATACAGTGTCAAGAAGTAAAAGATACATTTGTAACGCCCAAAACAGTAGGTCAATATCTCCGAGCTACCCGGTCGCCGGTTAAAGACGGGAGGTTCGGTTCGTTTTCTACGACGTTACCAACTACCCTCAGGGTTTCTCGAAGTACCACCAATTCGCTATTCTCCCCCACCTTGGCTTCAGTTAGGCTCGGATCGACTGGACCCGCCTCTCGGATGTCAGGGTACGTTGTGCCGGGTAAACAGCCGGCTTTGCCGCATTTATGAGAAGCGGTGGGAAAAATGGTACGGGGTTTTTCGGTCTAGCGGAAAGAGACTAAGAAATTCCATTCATCATGGCGCGTACCCTAGGGGGGACAGCGCCTGATGGATCATCCACATAATTTGACCTTGGTTCACCCCTCAGTTATCCCAGGTTGTTTTCTATTTGATCTCGCTGTTTGAACGATTATTTTTTACGGCTAATGATATCCCAAAAACTCCGCCCCTTTGACTTGTATCCATCGACATTCTTAAAACCTTTTTCCGCAATCTTTTTAGTGTCCAACTTTTTTTCACTCTTTGCCGAAACTTTCATTGATTTATTCTTTTTGGCCATTGGTCTCACTCCTCAAGTATTGTTCATGATATAATCCCTTTCCCCTGCCTTAACCCAGCTCCCCTTGTTCTGAATAAGACATAGACGCATATCCTGCACCATCACCTCTTAAATATTCTTAAGAGTCAATAAGGATTTTCAATCAACACCAATCATCTATCACTCATCACTTCCTTATTGATAGAAGCCGTTCCCGGTGTTATTAAAGCATCTGTAACTCCGGCTCACTGTCTTAAACAGGCTTATGACGGTGAGCCGGAGTTCATTCTGGGAGTGTGGTTCGGATCTTGTGTCCTAAATTTACGAGTAAGTTCCCGCCTCGCTCGCTTTGACCCGTTCTTCCTGTGTCATCGCCGCCAGCCGCTCGACCTCGTGGATAGGAAGCGATAAACCTCCGGCCACCCGGCGGCCGTATTCCTCATCCACTCTGTAAAACAAGGCGGCCTGACGCATTTGAAGCCTTTTCTGAGCCCTGCCCAGGTGTCCCACAATGTTCGTGATGAGGTGGGCACGATCGCTATCGGTCATAACTTTGCGATACAGGGCTCCGGCCTGGACAAAATCGTCATTGGGATGGGTGAATGGGAAACGGCCGGCTGGGCCGGTCAGGCCATAGTAAGGTTCGGCGGCCTTCGGATCCGGGGCCGGTCCACCGAAACTGTTAGGCCAGTAGTTGGGCCCACCACCCCCGTTATCGTCAACCCGCATGAACCCGTCACGCTGGTAAGTCTTTTCCGGGGCTTTGTTTGAAGCATTGACCGGAATCAGGTGATAGTTGGGACCCAGCCTATGCAGGTGTGTGTCGTGATAAGAAAAGGCTCTGGCCTGCAGCATCTTGTCCGGTGACAGAGCGATGCCGGGGACCACGTTTCCCGGGCAGAAAGCCGCCTGTTCCACTTCCGCAAAATAGTTCACTGGATTACGGTCCAGGACCAGCCGACCGATCTTGATTGGCGGGACTTCGGAATGCGGCCAGACCTTGGTGATGTCCAGGATATCCCAGGGAAAGACTTCCGCCTGCTGTGGGGTGAGAATCTGCATTTCGAGGGTCCAGGACGGATATTCACCCCTTTCGATCGCTTCATATAGATCGCGGGTGGCGTGATCCGGGTCCTCACCACTGAGTCTGGTGGCTTCTTCTGCGGTCAGGTTCCGGATACCCTGGTCCGTTTTGAAGTGATA
>DATIKP010000091.1 GCA_035477455.1 Atribacteraceae bacterium | reverse complement strand
GTACACTGGAAAACCGGGTTGATTGCCAAAAAGCGGTTCCAAAAAAAGTTCTCCTGGTATAGCACGTTCTCGTTTAGTGTTTGACCAGGCAAAAAGAGATTCAATTCCATCGGAATATTGTTCTGGGATACCAGACTGGCGCTGACTTGACCAATTGTTGAAAAAGGCTGACTCGGCTCGACTAATCAAGTCTACCAATTGGGAAGCGGACTTTTGATTCTTTGGACGATAGAGAGTCTCGATAGCGTCCCACACAACGGTGAGCGGGTCTTTTAGCGGATCCTGAAGAAAATTTCCGATACACCAAAGGTTTAACTCGGTACCCGGGTTAAGGAGTGGGCCGAGATAAATTTCGCAAGCCCTTCCTCCGTCCCGGTAGAGTTTTTTCAAATGATCGGCTGCGTAATAAAAGTAGGGTAAAAACCAGCGGAGACGTTTCCAATGCTGGGGAGGGTAAATCCAGAAACCTCCCGAAGTGCCGTAATCACAGGGGAGATTTTCAACGAACTTGGTTCGATGCTCCTCGGCCACAAATTGGCCGTGGTTGCCACCATCGATTAATACATCGATCCATTCCCCAAGTTCATAAAGAGAAGAAAACTCTTCAGGAGCAAAGGTATCTCCCCAAGGAAGGTATCCCGAGGTATTGACCAGCAGAAATTTATCGGGCAACTTGGATCGGATATATTCAGCAGTTTCCCGATTGAGGCGATTGAAATAAACGACATCGGTTTCCTTGGAACACAGCGCACATCGACATCTCCCCTGATCTGCCACCTCGAGATGGAATCCGTCAAAATTAAAGGTATTAGTAACGAAATCAACGACCTTCCTCATATATTGTTGAGATTCCTCTCGAGAACCACACATCGCTTGCGGACTGGTTCCTCGCACCGCGGGATTGTTCTTGATAATCGAGTCGAATCCCCAACTGTACACACCAAGTCCGTAGATAACCTCTAGATTGTTATCGTGAGCGTTCTTGACAAGCCTTTGGACGGCCCTTATTCGATCCTCCGAGACGACATCGTGAACTTTTTCGGGCCAGTCATGATTGGTGAGAAAGCCAAAGATATCCACTGCGGTAAATCCAATTTTCTTCAGGAACTGCATCATTCCCCGGAAATCGTCTTGGGTTTGTTGGTCGATGCAAATGCAGGGCCAATTGTCTTGTGTAAGAGGATCATTCCGAAAATCATTGATCCAAACTCCAAAACCGATTCGATGTTGGAATTGCTTACTTGCAGCCATTCTTTCTTCTCAGCCCTTTTCTATTCAAAATATTTTCTTTCCATCTCTATGAAGGGAACTTATACCCGGTGGCTCATGATTTTTTGGTCGAAGGACGGAGAGAGGGGTTCCAGGCCCTGATCGGTGACCAGGTAACCGGTCTCGAACCGCACGCCGTTGACCTCCGGAACCGAAAAAACACTGACGTCGATGCACACAGTCATACCGGGCTTCAATACATCGTTACTTCCCGGGCCGAAAAAGGGAGCCTCCGCTTCCATCAATCCCACCGTATGGGCGAAAGGGCAGACCAGGTACCGGGAATAGCCCTTCTTTTCCATGAATTCACGGACCGGGGCATCGATTTCCTTGCCGACGGCGCCGACCCGCAGGGCATTGCGGGTGATGCGGTAGGCTTCGATCATATCGTTGATGACCTGGCGTTGAACGCTTGAGTAAGCCTCCCCCACCACGTAGGTGAAACCGGCCGAACCCGCATAGCCATTCACCCGGGGGCTGATCCCCAGGATCACGGTTTCCCCCCGCGCGAGGGTTTTTTCCTCCGACGCAGTGGGGACCACCCCGTTGGTCCGGATACCGCTGGCCACGATGGTTTTGAAGGCGAACCAGTTGGCTCCCAGCGACCGGGCTTTGCCTTCTCCCGCCCCGGCGATTTCGGTTTCACGCACTCCTTCCTTTACCAGGGCTTCCATGAGCTGAAAGGACTCGGCGCACAGGGTAAAGGCCCGTTTGAGCTGAGCGACCTCCCACGGCGATTTGACCTTCCGGAACTCTTCATAGGCGTTGGTCAGGTTAACCAGCTCGATTCCCTGCAGATCTTTCCTGAGTAACTCGTACACCCCGTAAGGCATTTTATCCAGGCCCACCACCCCGATCCGCTGATTCCCCCCTTTCAGGCCGATTTCCCCGAATACTTCGGCGAAAGAGGAGATATAGGCGTTGGGGTACTCTTCTTCAGGGACCATGAAGACGGGGATATTTCTGGTTTTTTTGATGCCGGAATCATTCAGGGCAAAGGGTTCGGATTCCGGACCGCCCAGGATCATCGGCTCCCCTACGCTGGGAACCAGGAGCATGCCGCTTTCAAACTGCGGGCACCAGCCGGACAGATACCAGCCGTTGGCGATGTTCAATTCGTCATAATATACCAGAGTACCGGGCAGATTATTGGACTGGATGAGGGTGCGCACTTTTGCCAAGCGATTCTGTGCTTCTGTGGCGGGAAGAGACATTTGATCACCTCGTTTCAGGGATTTTTATACTCTGCTCCCAATCTTTTTCAAGCCCGGTCGTCCATTTGACCCGGGAGGGAAGGTGAGAGATTCCTGCAGGATTCTCTGGGTACAAGGAGGGGTGAAACCTCGATGCGCCGGGTCGGAGAGGGGACGGTTTCTTTCATGTGCTCCAGGAGCAACCGGGCGGCCAGGTTCCCCATTTCCTGGCTGGGAATGCGCATAGTGGTTAGCGGCGGGCTGAGGAACGACGCAACCCCGATGTCGTCAAAACCAAAAAGTGAAACGTCTTCGGGAGCCCGGACTCCCAACGCTTTTGCCTTCTTCAGAACGCCGATGGCCATCTCGTCGTTGGTAAAAACAGCAGTGGGCACAGGAAGGAGGGAGAACAACCGGTCCGCACCCTGGAAGCCGCTATGGGCGCTGAAGTCGTTCCCGTACACGATGTGAGTGGAGTTCACCTGGATCCCCCTGTTTTCGTGGACTTTACGATAACCGTATTCCAGGGCCCGGGAAAAATAGTGGGTTTTAGGTCCGAGAATCAATCCGATGCGGGAATGTCCCAAGTCGAAAAGGTACTCCATTGCTTCAACAGAACCTCGTTTGTAATCACAAAGCACACAATCCACCCCTGACGGAGCAAGGGCATCGACCACCACAAAAATAAAATCGTTGGTTTGGAGGTAGCGGAGAAGCCCGCCACCCCCTTCTCCAATCAAGATAATGTATCGTAGGCTGTCTTCCGCCAGAAAGGGCGGAAGGTCGCAGAGTGCTCCGTTTTCCCGGGAAGGCATCGAAGACAGAACAATGTTGATCCGGTTATCGAACATGGTTTTTTCAATCCCGGATATGATGCTGGAAAAGAAAGAGTGATCGGACCGGACAAATTGACCGAACAACACTCCCACATACTGGTTGGTATTGGAAAAGACGGTCTTACCTCGCGCCAGACTACGAGCGGTTGTATTGGGAAAATACTGCAGTCTCTCGATCGCTTTCCACACCCGCTGTCTGATTTCGTCCCGCACAAAATCCGAGTTATTGATTACCCGGGAAACGGACGCAATGCTGGTGTTCGCTTCCCGGGCGACATCTTGCAAGGTCGGCTTCAGCTTATTGGTTTGTCCGGTTACTTTCACCGTTGACTCCAATACGCAGCCATACCGGCGGCACTGTAAAATTCAGCGTCTCTCCCGCGCAGCAAATCGATCAACCGCCCTAATTCCTGCAGAGCATAGAATCCACAGTTGCGAATAATGAAGGGGCTGGGTTCAACGCTGGCTTCCCCGAAGTCAAAGCGGGAGGGCATTTCAATGAATTCCCAGGGGTGAAAATAAAAACAGAGGACCGGTGTGACATTCCGACTGGTCGCAAGAGCAATAAAGTTATCAATATGACTGATCAGAACATCGGCTCCTGCCGTGCGAAAAATCGGCCATTGGTCCCGGTTTCTTCCCCAGGGATCCTTGCGGGGGAGACTGAGGTCCGCAAAGTTGGGAATTTCGAGTATTTTCAAATCTCCTTCTTGCGTCCAATCAGTCGCTGAGGGGTGATAGGGAGCTATCCTTTCCTCGAAATAATACATAGGGTAGGTAGCGTCAGCGACATAACCAAGCTCTTCCAGGGAATTCACCATCGTGGTGCTTCCCCACAGGCGGGGGGCCCGGAAAGAAACCGGCGAACTCCCAATCACCTCGCTGATCATGCTTGTTGCCCGGCGGAGACGATTGGGCACCTCTTCCGGGAGGACCGGTTTGACCAGAGGAATGTCGAAGAGCGGATCCCCGATTGTCTCGTGATGAATCGTATGGCAGCCGACCTCGAAACCCCTTTTCATGACTTCTCGTGTGAGAGCCGGAAACTTTTGAGCCGCTTCAGCGACAAAGAAGAAGGTTGCCGGGACGGATTTTTTCCCGAAAAGTTCGAGCAAAAGAGGGAGCCCGTTTTCAAGTCCTGAATAAAAAGGGGTGAAGCTTCCAACATCGGTTTCAGTATCGATACCGATAACCACCCGTGGTTTATCCATAGCGTCTCCCTTTCTCAGTCGTGAATAATGTCCTGGGAAAACGGAATATTTACGTAAACGCTTACAGCGTAACATTGACTTCTAATGATGTCAAGAAAGCTATTGTCAAATGTTGTGCATGACCCTCCTTTCATTTTGAAGTAAGAAATGTAGATATGGGTATCACTGAAATAGAGGAACCCCCGCAGCCATGGTAGAGAAACCTGCCAGAGTCAGTTTAAGGTAGATGTAGCTTTGCCGATAGTATGAGCCAGCGAATCGAACCATATGGCGTACCCAAGGGCAAAACCCGTATTGGAAAATCTCAGACTATCAAAAAACCCAAGGAGCGTCGTATGGTTCGATTCTGTCTGGTCAGGTATTTTGAGAGGAATCGTTCAAACCAAGGGATATTTCGTGGTTGAGTATGAGGTCCTATAATCCGGGAGCCTTCCAAAGATACTCCAGAAGACCACGGTTGCCCAGTTCCAGCACTTCTCGATAGACGGATTTCCAGTGCGTGAATAATTCGCGGTACCGTTGGTGGCGTTCCTGGTTCGGCTCCACTTCCCGCTCCCAGCGGACGATGGTGCGGGCGGTTTCCGCGAAACCACCATATACCCCCAAGCCCTTCAAGACGCACATGGCCGCGCCGAGCGCCGTCGCCTCTTTCACTTCCGGGATTCTAAGACGAGCCCCGGTGACGTCTGTCACAATCTGGGGCCAGAGAATGCCCCGGGACGCTCCGCCGCAAAAGGTGGCTTCTTCACACATTTGTCCGGTCAATTCCTCGAGGATGAGGGCGTGACCGTACGCCACATAGGCGGCGTTCTCCAGGAGTGAGCGGTAGCACTCTTTTTTCCCCGAGGTTTCCGGAGAAAATATGTCAAAACCCAGAAAAGAAGGGGTAGCGTGTTTCATGGTGCGGGCGTTCATGATATCGGAGAAGGTGGCGATGATCCCATGGGAGCCCGGCGGAACAGTGGCTGCTTCCCGCTCCAGGAATTCATAGGCGCTGATTCCCAGTTTTTCGGCTTCCGCCATTTCATGCTGACAAAACGCGTCCCGGAACCAGCGAACAGCCATTCCGTTGAGAAAACCGAACCCCTCGGTCATCCAGAATCCGGGCAGGATATGGCAGTGGGTTCGCAGGCGGATTTTCGGGTCGATCAAAGGAGCAGGGGTGATCATGGTGGTCTGCCAGAAGGACCCTCCCACCACGGTATAGGCATAGGGATCGGTCGTGCCCACCCCCAGGCAGGCCAGCATGGTGTCCCCCCCGCTGGTGTACACTGGAGTCCCGGCCAGGAGGCCTGTTTCCGCCGCGGCTTCGCTCGTCACTTCCCCAACCAGGGTACCGGATTCGTAGACCGGGGGGAAAACCGACAGATCCATGTCACAGACCGCGACGCTCCGGGGTGACCAGGACCGTTTCTGCAGGCTGAAAAGCCCGGAGCTCGATCCCAGGGAGGGTGTCGTGGTGTACTCTCCGGTCAGCTTGTAAACCACCCAGTCTCCCAGCATGGTCAGATGGCGGGCCCGGTGAAAGATATCCGGTTGCTTTTTGCGGATCCAGACCAGGCGGGGCATGGCGTGAATGGCAAACCAGTCTCCTCCCTCCTGAAAGACCTTTTCCCCTACTCCCTGCTCGATCAGTTCCCTCCCCTCCTCTCCCGCTCGGGCATCGGTGTTGGGACAGCCCCAGATTTCCCGTCCCCTGAGGTCATATAAAACGAACCCTTCCCGCATGCTGGTTCCGGTCACCCCGGCGATCTCTTCCGGCCGGATCCCGGAACATTTCAGCGCATCCCGCAGACACTCTTTCAGGAGAAGCCAACTGGCGCGGGTGTCAAAATCCCGGGAACCCGGATACTGAGGGAGAGTCTGCGGAGTCCATTCCCGGTGACATTCCGCCAGTTCTCTCCCCTGAAAATCAAAAATCAAGCAACGTCCACTGCCGGTGCCCACATCAAAAACCACCACATAACGCCGGTCACGCATCATTTCCTCCATCGTCGAACATCCCATTCAATCCAAAAGTTTTTTCATGGTTCCTTCATCGGTTATGAGGACATTCACCAGCCTGCCCGCCAGCGCCCCCTGGATGGCCTTGAACTTTTCCGTCCCTCCCGCTACCCCGATGACCAACGGAATGCGCTGCAATTCGCTCAATTCGAGCGAGATACAACGCTCATCGGCCGGGGAAGGGACCAGCCGGCCTTTTTGGTCATAAAAATGACCACAGATATTGCCGACCGCCCCGCCTCGGGCCAGAATTCGCATTTCTGCCTCGTGGATGTCTCCGGTATCGAGTAATGTCGAGGTCGGCGTGGTTCCTCCAATGCCGACCAGGGCCATATCAGCCTTCCGGCCGATGTCCAGAGGCAGGAGGACCGAATTTTCCTGGCAGATGGCGTCCCTGGTCATCCGGTCCCGGGCAAAGGCCGGAGCCAGCAGATAAATAACGTCCCCATCGAAACAAGCGGCGATACGCCGGGCCAGTTCGATAGCCATGACTTCCCCTTTCAGTTTGCCATAGCCACCCATGATCTGCACTACCCGTAGACCCGGCACCTGACGAGGAGCCAGGTATCGGGTCATTTCAAAAAGGGTTTTTCCGTAGGATATCCCCAGGGTCATGTACGGTTCGACCCGGGAACGCAGATAGGACGCCGCCACCTGGGCGATGCGCTTCTGGATTACCTTTTCGTCATTACTGAAGATTCTGGCTAAGCGGACTTCCTTCAGGGCATAGCGCTTCTTCAGCTCTTCTTCTCTCAGTTCCAGGTCGGTCTCGGGCTCCATCACCCGCACCTGGACAATCCCGTCTTCCCGGGCCCGGCTGAGCAAGCGCCACACTTTCTGCCGGCTGATCCCCAACACCGATCCGATCGCATCCTGCGTCAATTCCTCATAATAATACAGGCGGGCGACCTCGATCGTCAGTTCCCTTTCCGTTTTTGGATCGCTCCGTTCAGAACCACCACCGTCCGGAATTTGACCGATTCCCATCTCTAATGTCCTCTCCCCCAAAATACCACACCATTTGACTCAGATATCACCCATCCGGCCTTGCTTTTTTGATACGGTCCGCACCAACCCCGGTAGTTGGTGAGGCCCGGCCTCCGGGAAACGAATCTGGACAGATCTGTTTTTCACCGGCGATTCAACAGTTTTTTAACCGCTCCGGCGATGGTGTCCGGCTGCGGTACCAGGGCTTGCTCCAGGTTCGGATTGTAGGGAACCGGCATATCGAGACCGCCCAATCTCATGACCGGAGCATCCAATTCATCGAACAGCTCTTCCCCGATAAAGGCAGCGATTTCCGCCCCAAAACCTCCGGTGCGCGGCGCTTCGTAGACTACCACCGCTTTATGGGTCCGCTTAATCGATTCGGCGATCGCCTCCGTATCCAGCGGGCGAAGGGTCCGCAGATCCAGCACCTCGGCATCGATCCCCTGATCAGCCAGCAAGTCGGCCGCCTGCAAACATTTCACAGTCTGCAGGGCATAGGCGAGCAAGGTCACGTCACGGCCCGAACGCCTGATTTTTGCCTTTCCCAGGGGAA
The DNA here is from genome assembly GCA_035477455.1 of Atribacteraceae bacterium. Lineage (NCBI taxonomy): Bacteria > Pseudomonadati > Atribacterota > Atribacteria > Atribacterales > Atribacteraceae > Atribacteraceae bacterium. The sequence continues at coordinate 3,683 of DATIKP010000091.1, read as the reverse complement.
CCGTGTAGGGTTTATCCGGAACGGCGCTCTTCATCGGATAAAGCAGCTTATGTTCAAAAAAGAGCACCGGATTGTCGTCGAGGAGGGAGGCGTGCAGTAGCCCCTTGGCATCATAGGCTGTCGCGGGCATCACAACTTTCAACCCCGGCACGTGGGCATACCAGGCTTCCTGACTCTGGGAATGCTGGGCGGCGGCTCCCGTCCCGCAGCCGATGGGAGCCCGTAACACCATAGGCACCGTCGCTTTTCCTCCGAACATAAAACGGATTTTGGCGGCCTGGTTGACCAGTTGATCCATGCCGATTCCGATAAAATCGGAAAACTGAATTTCCACCACCGGTCGGGAACCGACCAGCGCCGCGCCCGCTCCGGCCCCGATCATGGCCGCTTCCGAAATTGGCGTATCGATCACCCGCGCCCGGCCGAATTCCTCGATCAATCCCAGGGTAACCGCGAACGCCCCACCGTAGATTCCGATGTCCTGTCCCAACAGAAATACCCGCTCATCAGCGCGCAACGCCTCCCGCAACGCCTCCCGGACAGCCTCCCGAAAAGTGATTTCCCGTTCAGGCATAGACCATCTTCCTCGCTTCCTCGAGGGTCGGTTCGGGGCTTTCCAGGCCAAAAACAATCGCTTCGGCGATATCCTGTTCCACCTGACTTTCGATGTCCTCCAGTTTTTTCACCGGTACTCCGTCATTCTCCGCAAGATATCCCTTGAACCGTTTGATCGGGCAACGGGCCTTCCAACTTTCGATCTCTTCCTTGGTCCGGTACACGTTTTTATCGCTCTTGGAATGCCCTTTGAAGCGGTAGGTCTTGGCTTCAATCAGGGTCGGTCCCTTGCCTTGCCGGGCTCGCTCCACGGATTCCGCCACCACCTCGTAGACCGCCAGGACATCGTTCCCGTCCACGGTCACCCCGGGTATTCCGTAAGCGCCGGAGCGTTCGGATATATCGGCGATGGCCAAGGCGTTTTTGACCGGATTGGACATGGCATAGTGATTGTTTTCACAAATAAAGACCACCGGAACCTTTAAAATCGCCGCCATATTGATCGCCTCATGAAAGTTGCCGGTATTGGACGCCCCATCACCGAAAAAACCGAGCACCACTTTCCCGTTCTTCTGAAGCTTACAACCCAAGGCCGCCCCCATGGCGATTGGAATCCCGCCGCCAACCACCCCGTTAGCTCCCAGGTTTCCCTGCTCGACATCGGCGATGTGCATCGACCCGCCTACCCCGTGACAATACCCGGTATCTTTGGCCATAATCTCGGCCATCATTTTCTTGACATCAGCCCCCTTGGCGATGCAGTGCCCATGACCACGGTGGGTCGAGGTGATGTAGTCATCAGGCTGAAGCGCCGCACACGCCCCCACCGCCACCGCTTCCTCGCCGACATAGAGGTGGAAGGTTCCAAACACCTTTCCCTCCATGTACAACTCCTCCGCTTGTTCTTCGAAGTGTCGAATAAGAAGCATTTTACGCAACATATCCAATTTATTTTCGACTGACAACACGTAACGTTCCTCCCCATCTGAAAAAAGTGCCCAATGACGAGTAAACGAGGAAACCCCTCTTATCGTTTCCTCCTTTTTTATCCCCCGCCGCCACCGGCCAGGCCGGCCGGATGATTCCTCTAATATACAATCATTCCCCCCCACCTCTTCCTCCTAAGGCCTGAGAATCACCTTGATCGCTTGACGGTTCAGGGTCAGGGCGAATCCCTCCTGCCATTCCTCCAGGCTCAACCGATGAGTGACCAGGGTTTGCAACGGGAAACGATCGGCGCTTAAGATAGCGATGGCTTTGTCCCAACTCGATTTTTTCTGAGTGCGGGATCCGCTGATGATGAGCTCTGAAGCGAAGAGGAACCGGTCGAAATCAAGCTCGACCGGACGGTGGAGAATGCCCATCTGTAAAAAGAGTCCTCGTTTTTTCAATACTGCGAGACCGGCATAGACCGCCCCCAGCGCACCGGAACATTCGAATACAGCATCGACTCCATAATCACCAAATGTTTCATTGACGAATTGTTTTAATTCTACCTCATCGCTATTGACCAGGTGTCCGATACCCCCCCGGAGGGCGACTTCCATCCGCATACGGTCTTCCGATTTACCGACCAGTACCACCCCAGCCCCCTGCCTGGCGGCCAGCCATCCTACCAGGATTCCCAAAGGACCCGGCCCGAGTACGCAGACCGTCTGTCCTGCCCGGATCGCCGCCTGCTCGACTGCCCCGTGCACCGCGCAGGCAAAGGGTTCCAACAGAGCCCCTTCTTCGTAGCTCAGAGTATCGGGTAAACGGTGGGCGGTGTGCTGCGGAATGATCACATACTCGGCAAAAACCCCATCGGCCCGGGATCCCAAGCCCTTGCGATCCGGACAGAGGTTAAAATGACCTCCCAGGCAATAGGGACAACGGCCGCAATGATAGACCGTGGTTTCGGAGGATACCCGGTCGCCAACCTCAAACCCGACAACCTCCTCCCCTCGTTCCACTACCACACCGCTAAATTCATGACCGAGGATCACCGGCGGCTCCAGGGAAGCGATACCATGAACGTCCGTCCCGCAGACGCCGGCAGCTTCGACCCGGACCTTCAATTCCATCGCGCCCGGTGTAGGCTCGGGAACCTCCCTGAGTTGGAGACTCTCCTTGTGTTTTGAACCTTGTACAAGCGCCTTCATGTCTACTTCCCTCTCTATCATCTATGGATTAGTGCCTGGCTGTGCCTTTTCTCTTCACCGGCACGGTCAAATGCTCGTGGTCATTTTTCTCACAAAACACCAAACTTGTCAAGAAGCTGAAACACTGAGCGTTGAACGCTCAACTTTTTCCAAAATCATCGGAATCCGTCAGGTCGCAAACGCCGATTTTTCTTTCGGTCTTTTCCCGGTAGACCGTGAGAGCCCGCTCGATGATCCGGATCGACTCCACAAGGCGTTCCTGGTTCAGGACATAGGCAATCCGCACCTCGTCTACCCCTTTTCCCGGCGTCGAATAAAACCCGTTGGCCGGGGCAACCATCACCGTTTTCCCCTGATAGGCGAACTCCGATAAGAGAAAAATCGCAAAGCGCTCCGCGTCGTCAACCGGGAGTCGGACCATCAGGTAAAAGGCGCCCTCCGGTACGTGCAACTCAACCCCATCGATGGCTTGTAAACCTGCCGTCAGAGTGTCCCGCCGTAAGCGATACTCGGCCCGGATGGGATGAAAATAGGAAGGATCCATCCGGTAGGCCGCTTCCGCCGCCCGCTGCTCCACCGTCGGGGAAGAGAGGCGGGCCTGGGCGAACTTATGCACGGCGCTGAGTACTTCCTCGTTGGCCGTGGCCAGAAAACCGACTCGCGCTCCGCAGGACGAAAAACGCTTGGAAATGGAATCGGTGAGGATCGCCTGGTGCTTGATTTCCGGAAAATCAAAGACTGACGAGAAACTCACCGACGGATCGTAGATGAATTCCCGGTACACTTCATCGGAAATGAGAAAGATACCTTTTGCGAGGGCGATTTCAGCCAGCGTTTCCATCTCCTGCCGGCTATAGATTACCCCGGTGGGATTCCCCGGGGAAGAATAGAGGATCGCTCGTGTTTTCCCGGTAATATATCGGGATATCACCTCCCGGGAGGGAAGATGAAAACTCTCATCAATCGTGGTAGGGAGGGGAACGATTT
>DATIKP010000090.1 GCA_035477455.1 Atribacteraceae bacterium | reverse complement strand
CACACGCTGACCCCTCAGCACACGCTGGTTTAGTTCCCAGGAGGCATTGTATCACCTGAGGGGGTGGTCCGAATTTTGGGGTATATTATAGGAGAGCCCCTTTATCTCAGTTGGTCGGGTGATCTGGTAGAATGGAAATGTGTCGGTACCTCCTCGATCTTGTTTGATAAACTGTTTGCTCGGGATCAGTTTTTCATCAGGAAGAGAGGAATGATTGATTATCAGGTCATCCATTAGATGAATGAAAGGGTTTTAATACGCCCTTCGGTGGATGAACAATGCCAATAGAGAAAGGAATCATCATGCCAAGCCTCACGACAGATTCTTTAAGGAATATGCTCGAACACAGCTTGCTCTATCCAGGGGCGACAGACCGGGAGATTGATACTTTCTGTATGATCGTCAAGAAGTACCGTTTTGCTACCGCTTATGTTCTGCCTGTTCACTTGGAACGAGTTGTCCCGGAGCTTTCGGTTGGTATGACCAAGATCGGTACGGGTATCGGTTTTCCCTTCGGAACCAGCACCACCAAAATGAAACTTCTGGAAACTGAAGAAGCGATGAACCTGGGGGCAGAAGAAATCGATGTAGTCATTCATATCGGAGCCCTGCGCTCGGGTCGTTACCAGGCGATAGCCGGGGAGCTTGAGAGACTGAGGGGCTTGGTGGAAAATCGTCCCTTAAAAATCATCCTGGAAGTGTCCTATTTGCAACCGGCAGAAATCATCACCGGAAGTCAACTCTGTGTTGATGCAGGAGTAGATTACGTGAAGACGGCCTCAGGATTTGGAATCCGTGATTCCACAATCGATGATGTGCAACTCATTGCCGGCGCGGTCAGTGGGAAAACGAAAGTGAAGGTGGCCGGTGGAATTCGTGATACGGCCACTCTCATCGAGATGTACAAAGCAGGGGCGGTACGGTTTGGAGTGAGCCGGGGGAACCAGATTATTGACGAGTTCGTGAAACGGTATGGAGGTGAGATCGTGTTGTAGGAAGATAGAACGATTTTTCCACGGCTTTTTGCTCAGCAGCATTGACCAGGATTCTTTTGATCGGAGTTGATGGGATGTTTTCGCAGGGATCCACTCCGATAAACACATGGGGCATAGAATCAAGAAAGGATAACATGATGTATTGGTGGGGGGCGAAGGGTTGATCTCCTGTTGCTTCAAGGGTTTTTGAACTTGAAAGACCTGGGAATGCTCTGGATTGAGCAGTTTTTCTGGAATGTTGAGCGAAAGAACGCAACTGACGGAACGGAGGATGAAAACTGTGCCGGAGTTCATGAATTACAGCAATCTTCAAGAAGAGAAACCCCTGGAAATTGGAGTGGTCAGTGAGCGGGAAAAGCATCGTATTCGTGAGCTGGCAACGCGTTGGGCTGAAATAGCCGCCAGCCATGAGATGAAGGAACGAAAGAGACTGTGGAAAGCCCTGAAGGATCTGAAACCGGTCAGGCCCATGGTCCTTTTCGAAACCCTTTCGGTAGCCGGGTTCGTGACCGACCAGGAACTGCAGTGCGAAAACAGCCTGTTGCGCAATGTGGAAAAGACCATGCTGTACCACATCCGCCAGTACGAACAATTACATGACGATATCGTCCTGGAAACCTACTTTCGTGTTGCCTGGAAAGTGACCAGATCTGATTACGGGGTTCCAATCGTGGAACACCACGCGGAAAACTCCCTGGCCTACGTCTCGAATTTTCCGATCCAGCACCCGGAAGATTACAATAAACTCAAAAAACGTACATACAGCGTGGATCGAGATCAAACATTGGCCTTGAAGAATCTGCTGGAAGAAATCTTTGGGGATATCTTACCAGTCCGGCTGGGTAACTATGATTATTTCTTCCCCGATTTGGGGTTCACGCCCTTCACGGGAAACAATTTCATCGGGATCACCATGGATCTGTTCAAGCTCATGGGGAATGACAATATGCTCTTATGGACTTACGATAGGCCGGACGAACTTCACCGGTTTTTGAGATACCTCTGTGACGACCGGCTTACCTTCTACCGCTGGCTCAAGGACGAAGAGCTTTTGGACTTCAATACCGACAACCAGTTCGCCGGACCGTCCAGCTACGGATATGTATCGGCTCTACCGGCGCTGGACAGTAAAGACCAGGTGGACTTCAAGGATGTCTGGGCTTGGCCGGAATCCCAGGAAAGTACACCGTTATCCCCTGCAATGTTTGACGAATTTTTCCTCCCCTACATCGCCGAGGTGGCCAATTTGTTTGGTCTGACCTACTATGGTTGTTGTGAGCCTGTCCATGACCGTATCGAGCATATCATCAAGGCCTTGCCGAACTTGAGGGCTGTGTCGGTCTCGGGATGGAGCGACCTCTCTAAAATGGCTGAAGTGCTTGGTACACAATACGTTTATTCCAGAAAACCTACCCCCGCCCACATCAGTAGTAAATTCCCTGACTGGGATGCAGCCGAAAAGGACATCAGGGATACCTTCAACGCGGCCAGGGACTGCTGCCTGGAGTTCATCGTTCGGGATGTTTACGATGTCGATGGGGATCTTTCCCGCCTGCGCCGGTGGGTCGATATGGCCAGGAGTATCTTGGGGATATAGGCAGGGAGCTGGGGCGGAAGGAGATCACTTCCGCCCCAGATGTATTATGATTCGTCGAATGTGAACTTCTTGGGGTGGAACTGTTTCCCCCGACTGCACTTGGAACCGGTTCAGCGACCACCGGCAGAAACTCAACCGGATGATTGAGGATACTACTGCCTGATCACCTGCTTGCGCCGGGTAGCTATGGTACGGGCGGCGTCGATGGATACCGCCAGGATCAGGATAGCTCCCTTAACCACTTCTCTCCAGTGGAACGAGATGCCGGTGACAGTTTCCAAGTGCACCATGCCGTTACGTATAACTCCCAGGATAAGAATGGCGATGATTACTCCCGATAGACTCCCTTTCCCCCCCGCCAGAGTGACTCCACCCAGCACCACGGCGGTAATCACTTCCAACTCCGCTCCGATCCCAGCGTCGTCCCGACCCAGGCCCAACTGCGCAAGCAGTATCGCCCCGGCCAGCGAGGCCATGATCCCCGAGATCATGTAGCTCAGGAATTTGATACGCTGGACGTTAATCCCGGCCAGCCGGGCGGCGTACTCGTTGCTGCCGGTCTGGTATATCATGCGCCCGTAGTTGGTGTATCTCAACACGAAGGAGGCCAGGATAAACAAGGCAATAATGTAGATCAGGGTTATGGGAAACAGGGGAGGGTTCTGGGGAATGAACAATCGGGCAATGTTCAGAAAGTTCTGGTCATAAATACGACCGGTTCGGAGAATCTCGATCTCCAAGGAAAACCAGGAAGCCAGTCCCCGGGCGAAAGCCATCATCCCCAGGGTGGTAATCACCGGGTTGATCCCCACTTTGGCGATGATGAACCCATTCAGAGAACCGAATATCGCCCCGATGCCCAAGCACCCCAGGAATACTAACCAAGTGGGAAAACCCACTTCATGAAACAAGACCGCGGTGACCGCGGTGAAGCCCAGAATGGAACCCACCGATAAATCCAAACCGCCGATCAAAAGCACAAAGGTCATCCCTACTGATAGAATAGCAACGACCGGAATGTTACTGATGATGGCCTGAAAGTTATGGAATTCCAGGAAATGTGGGGTTAACAGGCCAAAAAACAACACCAGGCCAACCAGCAGGATAAGGAGAGCCGGGACCATGCTCTTGCCGTACAGGAACATTTCACTAAAACGTTCCACGAGAATGTTCTTTTTAGCCGGTTCCGAATGGTCAATCATTTCAGCCATTTTTTCTCCACCGCCCGTTCAGTATCGCTTCCTTTCCCGTAACTCGTATATGGCGACAATGGCGATCAAAAGGATTCCCTGGAAGATCCGGATATGCACCCATTTGAAGCCAATCATGGTAAATCCGTTGTACAGCACTCCTAATATAAGGGCGCCGGCCAAAGTACCCAGGATCGATCCCTTACCACCGGATAAGGCGGTCCCCCCCAACAGCACTGCGGAGATGATGTCGAGCTCTGTACCGATTCCATGCTGAGGCATCCCTACGGCTGTTTGGCCGACCAGGATCAGCCCGCTGAAGGAAGCAGCCAGGCCGCTCATCAGGTACAGGCCGAATTTGACCCGTTCCACCTGGATACCCGACAGGCGGGCCGCTTCCTGGTTAGCCCCGATACAGTAGACCTTGCGTCCCAACTTGGAACGGGCCAGTACAATCCCCAACACGACATAGATCACTCCGAACAGAAACAGGGGGGTGGGCAATCCCAACACGCTTCCCCGACCGATAAAACCGATGAAGTCTTCAAAAACCAGAATGGAAAGACCCCGGGAAATGACAAAGGCTCCCCCCTGGGCCATGGCCATAGTCCCCAGAGTGGTGATGATGGGACTTAAGTTCAAGCGGGTGATGAGCAACCCGTTCAAAGAGCCGATGCAGGCCCCGACGCCCAATCCGATCAGGGTGATCAGCCACATGGGAAGGGGTTCGGGCATATTATATAGTGCTGCGACCACACATGAAACCAGGGCGATATTCCCGCCGACCGATATATCGAGGCCCCCGGTAATCATGACGAACGTGAGCGTACCAGCAATGATCCCGATAAACGAGATATTGGTCAACATGGAGATTATGTTGAAATGCGAGATGAAGTCTCTACTCAAAACGGAAAAGGTGACCACCATCACCAGGAGGATCAGAAACAGGATGAGGGTGGTAGACCATTTATTCTTCAGGTTTTGTTTGCTTGCCATGATATTGTACAATTCCCTCATGGTTTCCCCTTACCCAGTTGCCGCTGCCAGGAGTTTTTCCTGGGAGGCGGTTGTTTTGTCGAAACGCCCGGTCACCCGCCCCTCGGCGATTACGATGATTCGGTCAGACATGGAGAGCATTTCCGGCAGTTCGGAAGAAATCATGAGGATCCCCGCTCCCTGTTCACAGAGCTTCTCCATGAGGATATAGATTTCCGATTTAGCCCCGACGTCTATCCCCCGAGTCGGTTCTATCATAATAAAGACCCGGGATCCGGTTTCGAGGAGCTTGGCCAGCACCACTTTTTGTTGATTGCCCCCCGACAAGTTGTTCATTTCCGTATATATGGAGGGAGTCTTGATATTCAGGTCCTTGACCCACTTTTTTGCCTTAACCTGCTCGGCTTGCCGGCTAATGAACAAACTGTTTCCCAGATTGTCGATGTTGGCCATGGTGATGTTATGATGAACGTTCAGGGAAAGGGCCAAGCCTTCCTTTTTCCGGTCGATCGGTAAAAAACCGATAGTGGATTGCACGGCCTGACGGGGGGAATGGATAGCCGTCCGTTTTCCCTGCAGCAGGATTTCGCCGCCGTCCACCGATTCCAGCCCGTAGAGCGCTCGAGCGATGTTCAGTCTGCCCGAACCCAGCAGCCCGAACAATCCCAGGATTTCCCCCTTTTTCAAGTCGAAGCTGATGTCGTCCACGATGTCCTTGATCGTCAGGTTTTTGACTTCAAGCAGGGTTTCACCGAGAGAGACTTCCTTTTCAGCAAAAAAGGATTCCAGTTCCCGGCCTACCATCATGGAAATCAGGGTATTTTTATCGGTGTCCCGGGTGTTGACCGTACCCACTTTCTTTCCATCCCGCAGCACCGTCACCCGGTCGGTGATCTGGAAGACCTCCTCCAGTCGGTGCGAAATGTAGATAATACCGACTCCCTGTTCCCGCAGGTTTCTGATCACTTCGAAAAGAGAACGGATATCGTTCTGGCCCAGGGCAGCGGTGGGTTCGTCCATCACCAGGATTTTAGCCTGTTTGTTGATCGCCTTGGCAATTTCCACGATCTGTTTCTGGTGAATGGAGAGATCCCCTACCAGTTTCTTCGGGTTGATGTCCACCTTCAGCCGGGAGAGGACTTCCCTAGAACGCCGGTTCATCTCCCCCCAGTCGACCAAGCCGGATCTTTTGCGGGGCAGCATTCCGGCAAAGATATTTTCAGCGACGGTCAGGGTGTCCATGCTGATCAGTTCCTGGTAGATGACCCGGATCCCCTGCATCTGGGAATCATGGGGAGAATGAAAAACGAATTTAGCCCCGTCGATCAGGATTTCTCCCCCGTCCATGGAAAAATCCCCGGACAGGATTTTAATCAGGGTGGATTTACCCGCCCCGTTTTCTCCCAGGAGTCCCAGCACTTCCCCCGATTTGAGGTCAATGCTCACGTTGTCCAGGGCCCGCACCCCGGGGAAACTTTTCGAGATATTGTTCATATTCAACAACAAATCACTCATGGGATCGTCATCCTTGCTCTTTCGGATTAGGACGCTGAATCTGGGATCAAGTCAGAGTTTGAGAAAAAAAGAAAGGGTGGGCTGGGAGGCCCACCCGTTTCTGGTTTCAACTCGCTGGTCAATCGAGCGGGTAGAACTGGTCGATATTGTCCATAGTGATGACTGCATTCTCCACGAAAATATAGGGTGGTACCGGTTGGCCGAGCATCATGGCAGCAGCCGCCGGAACCACGTATTCCCCGTATTTTTCGGGGAAGAAGGCGATGGCGGCGTCGGTCAAGCCTTCCCGCAGCTGGGACTGGCCAAGTTCATCGGCGCCCATGGTGACGATGATTGTCTTGTTAGGATCCCATCGGCCCGCTCCTTGGAGAGAAGCGATGGCCCCAGCCATGGTCTGTTCGTTGATGGAGGCGATAGCGATGGTCTGGGCCCCGGGGTGAGCGGCCATTACATCGTCCATGGCCACTTTGGCCTGTTCGGTCTGTCCCATACCGCCATCGACACGTATGATTTTTTCCTCGGCTTCAGGACCGAAGCGCTCGGTCAGCGCATGAGCAAATCCTTCAGAGCGAAGCATGGTAACCTCTCCACCGGCTGGCATCTGCAACAGCACCACCAAGTCCAAGTTGTCCCAGCCACCCAGCTCGCTTTCGATCAGGTCCGCCATTTTCTGCCCACCCATTGTGGCTACTGCCCAGTTATCAGCTCCCATGAAGGGTGCTCCGGGAACCGGGACATCGATAGCGACAATAGGAATATTGGCTGCCCTGAACCGGGCGGCTACAATGTTGTTGACCTTGGCGTCCGCTTGGAATTGGATGAACACGTCAGGACGGCGGGCGAGCATGATGTCGGCATTACGCAGTGCGATCACCGAATCGTACTGGTTATCGAGAATAATCATGTCGTTATCAGCGAAGCCAGCCAGCCTGGCCTGCTTGATGATATTCTGTTCGACCGAAATACAGAAAGGCAATGTAGCGAAAATATTGGCAAAACCCAACCTTTTACCCTCACCGGGTAAGCCGGGATAGGGTTCTCCCGCTAAAGCAGCTTCACGGAACATCTCAAAAGTGGCATAGGGGTTTTCCTCGGCTAGGGCTACGCTTCCGGCCAGGAATACTACAGTCAACAATATAGCCAAAAAAAGCTTGGATACCTTCATGGGTTTCGAACCTCCCTACTAATGAAATGCTAGTATTGTTTTGAGAGAACTAATTAAGAACTAATTATATGCTTTCCCGCTACACCTCCTTCCTACTCATATATGCTTTCCCACTACACCTCCTTCCTACTCATCCTTTAATCGTTTCTTTAATGTCTTGCTTCTGTGTTTTGTTCTAATCTCTTCAGTTTTGTTCCATTTGGTTTGTAACTAAACATAGACTCCATATTCCCA
>DATIKP010000089.1 GCA_035477455.1 Atribacteraceae bacterium | reverse complement strand
CAAGGATCGACCCATACGAGATATGGAGGACCTGACGGACGGCCGGTCGGGAAAAGAGTTCGGGGAGACGGTGATCGGACCACTCAGCGAGGGTGTCGTCCACCGCGTCGTCCGGGATGGAAATATGATAGGCTTTCCGGTTTTCCGGTAAAGTCTGGATACCAAGGGCATAGACATCACGTAAAAGCGCTGGATCACAGAGAGCGATGGCCTCCAGGGCTTTCAGCCAGTTGGTTCCCGACGTTTTGATATGAAAAAGCCCGCCGGTGGCCTCCCGCCAGGCCGGATAAATGCTGAATTTGTCGCTTCCCGAATGCAAACTCAGACGGTACCCGGCTATCTCCCGAGCTACTGTAGCATGGCTGTTGGCCGAAGCAGAAAACTTCTCCCTGTCACCCCGGTAGTCGATGCCCTTTTCGAAGCTGCCCGGAAAACGGAGAGCCAGGCTCTGGAAGTCCACACCCCGCCGGTGGAGTTCTTCGGCAAACAGAAAATGAGCTTCCGGTGAAGTCACCACCCCTCCTTCGTCAAGGGACACCTCGAGGTCATAACCGGGGATTTTTCCGGAGATCGTTTCGTTCATCCGTTCCACGAAGTCCAGGGCCGGGGCATACGTCACCACGAGGGGAAGGAGGACATCTTCCGGAAAGGATAGCTTCGTTCCGTCCTGAAGACAGTACTCCCGGTCCAAATACCACCTATAATACTCCTGTTGGTCTGTCGGGAATTTCCGGTACTCTTGTTCAAGTTCTTCGACTCCCATCCGCTCGACATCCGAGCGGGCTTCTCCGCTTACATCAAGCGTGTACATGGTAAAGCCCGCCTCGACGGCGGCTTCCAGCGATCCAGGTTCTTTGATGTGGTCGGCGTCGGCACCAAAGGGAGTGTCCAGCCCGCTCTCCAAAATCCCCCAGGCGGCCCCCAGCAGAACTTCCCGAAAGGTTCGGTGCGTTTTTTCCAGCTCCCGCGGCGACTGCTGGGCAATCACCGGAAACATCCCATAGCGCTTGAGGGCTTCCAGATGGGCGGTCGAAACCATCCCTAACCGGTCACCACAGCCAAATGACGACCTCACCCCGGCCGGCCGGGGCTTCAGCCTGGGAAAGAATTCCGACAGATTCAGATAGTTTTGCCAGTGGAAGGGGTAGAGCATGAAAAAACCGCCGGAGTTCGAGAAAAACTCGGAAAATATCGGGTCTGAAAAACGATGATTCCTCCCGTTTTGCCAAACCCCCAAGTAGTAATCCTTGGCGCTTTTCACCAGGATGCAGGTCCCGGTGTTCTCCGGAAGCTCGTACTCTCTGCCGACCTCGCGAAACCGGATCTGTAGCTGTTCTCCGATATCTTCGACTAATGACCGAGATTTTTCAAACAATCGGGACACTCTTTTGATCACCTCTCATTGAGTTGGCGGGTGGACTTTGACGAAACCTCCCTTTTTAGCTGACTCCCCGGCAGCGTTAGCCATCGCCACTGAAATCCGGCCATCCAGACCTCCCACCGGGGTGGTGCGGTCCTCGAGCACGCAACCGACAAACTCGTTCATCTCGGCAAGATAGGCTTCCTGGTAACGCTCCAGAAAAAAGAACAGTGGTTTTTCGCTCCTCACGGCATCCTCCCGGGCCACAGTCAGCTCCGTCGGGGTCTTGTTCCCCACTGACACCGCTCCTGCTGAGCCTAAAACCTCGATGCGCTGATCATACCCATACACTGCCCGGCGGCAATTGTCAATGGCTCCCAGCGCACCGCTTCGGTAGCGCAGGAGTACCAGGGCAGTGTCCACGTCTCCTGCTTTTCCGATGGCCGGGTCCACCAGACAGGCGGAACTGGCACACAGCTCCACCACCTCCTCGGCGAGCAAAAAGCGGGCCATGTCGAAATCGTGGATCATCATATCCAGAAAAAGTCCTCCGCTGACTTCAATATAGTTCAGAGGAGGCGGAGCGGGATCGCGACTGGTGATACGCACGAGGTAGGGAACTCCAATATCGCCGCGTACGATTGTCTCCCGTGCCTTGCGAAACCCCGGATCAAAGCGGCGGTTGAAACCGACCATTAACTTTACCCCGGACCTGCTCACTTCGGCAAGAGCCTGATCGATCAAAGCGATATCCAGGGCCACTGGCTTTTCGCAAAATATATGTTTTCCCGCCCGGGCGGCGTCTATAACCACCGGGACATGGGTGTCAGTGGGAGAACAGATGACCACAGCCTTGATCCCGGGATCGTCGAGGAGATAGCGGTAGTCGGTTTTAGCTACCGGAACCTGGAGTTCCGAAGCCGCCTGGTCCAAAACCGCCTGATCGACTTCGGCGATGGCCGAAACCGTCGCATCCGGAATCATAAATTGAAGATTGCGGGCATGGATCCGGCCGATTCTTCCCATACCGATAATGCCCGTGTTCAATTGTTTCAACGCTTATCCCTCCCCATCATTCTTTTTCCGGATCGATCGTAACCATAGTCCCAGTAGCGATACACTCGGCAATTTCTTCAGGGGTTTTCTGACCAGCTGCCACTTCACCAATCTTTGCTCCGTTGTCCAACAAGACGATGCGATTAGCCACCGGACAAGCGTGGTGTACATTGTGAGTGATAAAAATAACGGAAGAACCCCTGTCCCGGGCGGCACGTATATGATTCAATACCGTGCGCTGCTCCCGGATGGAGAGATTGCGCAGGGGCTCGTCCAGAATCAATATTTTCGCGCCAAAGTAGACCGCCCGACCAATGGCGATGGCCTGTCTCTCGCCTCCCGACAATATGGATACGAAATCTTCCGGCGATCGAACCTTAACCCCGATGTCCCGCACCGCCACCTGACAGTCCCGGTTCATTTTAGCCAAGTCAAGAACGTTGAGGGGGCCCACTTTGCGGGTCGGTTCTTTCCCCAGGAAAAAATTCCGGGCGATGTTCATTCGTTCAACCAGAGAGAGGTCCTGGTGAACGGTCTCAATGCCGGCCAGGCGCGCCTCTTCCGGCGAAGCGAAGTGGATTTCTTCTCCCCGTATGATTATTCTTCCCCGGTCAGGTCGATGAACTCCGGCCAGGATTTTGATCAGGGTGGACTTTCCCGCTCCATTGTCCCCCAAAAGGGCAACCACCTCGTTTTCATAAACCGCGAAATCCACTCCCCGCAGCGCTTTGACCACACCAAATGATTTATGAATGTTTTCCATGTTCACCAGGGGCTTCGTGTTATTCACCGACATCACCTCCTACCGCTCCAGGGTCGCCCTGCGCAACTTCAGGTTCATTGTCGCGGCCACGATCAAAATCACCCCCACGAAAGCACTATACCAGTAGGCCGGTGCTCCGGCCAACACCAGGCCTGTACGCACCATGCCCATGATCGCCGCCCCCAGGGCCGCCCCGATCACCGAGCCATACCCACCGGCCATGAGCGTCCCCCCGATCACCGCAGCGGCGATGGCCTCCAGTTCCATGCCCTGGCCGAACGCAACGTTGGCCAACCTGAAGCGACTGATGGCCACTACCCCGGAAAAAGCGGCCAGCAACGAACAAGCTACAAAGGAGATGGTTTTCACCCGGTCGACATTCACCCCCAAGGTCCGGGCGGCTTCTTTCTTTCCTCCCGTGGCAAAGACCCGGTTACCGAAAACGGTCCGGTTTAGAATGAAGGCGAAGACTACTATCAGGCAGATGAACCAGAGGTGGGATGGGCGGAAACGAAAGGCCAAAAGCCCGGTCAAAAGGGAAGGAACCGCCGCGTCTCCCAAATAGGAGATGGAAGCCCCCCCGGTAATCCCCAGGAGTATCCCCCGCAAAAACATCATCATTCCCAGGGTGGCGATAAAAGAAGGAATTTGGCCCCGGAGGGTAATTTGCGCATTGACAAAGCCCACCAGGCAGGGAATCGCCAGAGCGATCAAGAGCGCCACCACCGAGCCCAGAGGAAAGGCAAAGGCGTTACCCAGCATTACGAAGAGAAAGCCCGCCAGGGCATAGTTTCCACTTATGGAGAGATCGAATTCACCGCAAATCATTAAAAATGAGGCACCAATGGTCATAATGCCCAATTCAGCAGCGATCGTAAACACAGAGGTCAGGTTGCGCAGAGAAAAAAAACGGGGGGCGACCATTGAAAAAAAAGCAAAAATAACCAGAAACGCAATGATGGCTCCGAACTCGGGTTTTCGACGGAGTCTTTCGCCAAGCGGGATGAACGTCGGCGATAAAGCAACATTTCCCGTGGATTCCGTCATGGACACATTCATCACCTCATTCCCGTTCACGTTCTATAATCTACAGGGCAAGGATTTCAGAAGATAAAACCGGTTTACCGCCGGGTCAGGAGTAAGTATTGAATATCGCCCGACGGGCTTAATGCCCCGCCGGGCGACGAAGTGGGCTGCGTTTACCGGAAGCCCTTTTCCGCCAGCTCGAGGAGATATGGAATATCGTCGGCGGTGATGACCGACGGCCCGGTGGAAACAGGGGTCGGGGGCGGCGTCAGGCCAAACTTGGCATGGAGATAAGCGAATACCACACCCAAATAGCCTTGCATGTACTGTTGCTGGTCCATAGTGAACATGACCAAGCCGTCCTGGATATATTCCAGTATTTTTTCGGAGATATCCATCTGGGCGATTTTAACTTCCTCACCCACCGCGATCCCCTCATCCAGGAGGCGAGTCACGATGGTTTCGGTCCGCAGGGTGTTGCCGCTGAAAATCACGTCGGTGTCCGGGTTGGCTTGGAGATAGGCCAGGGTGATTTCGGCCCCCATAACTGGATCGACGGTGATGTCCAATTGTTCGGCGGGTACACCGGCTTCCCGCATGGTGTCCACAAAGCCGGCACCCCGCAATTCGATATTCCTGGCCCCCGGGTGGTGGTTGACATAGACCGCCCGCCGGGGAGTGAAGCGGGCCAGGGTTTCCCGGGCGGCCGCTACCCCGATAAAGTAGCTGTCCTCGCCCACGTAGGTCAACACCGGGATTCGGGCGTCGGCCGGTTCCCGCAGGTCCGGGGCGTTGATTCCGATAACCGGGAGACCCCCGGCAATGGCGGTACGTAGCACTTCATCCATAGCCTCAGGTTCGGTCAGGGTCACCACCAGTACATCCGGGTCGGCGGCAATGGCTGTCTCAACGAAGGCCAGAAACTGGACAAAGTCGAAAACTGGGGGACCGGTATAGGTGACGTTGAGATCGGGATAATTATCCGCCGCGTCCATAACTCCCCGCTCGACCACTCTCCAAAAAGGATCGGCAATACCCCCGTGTACCACAACCCAAATATCGATGGTTTCGGCCAAGGCGGAACCAATCCCACCCACCAAAAGAATCGCCAAGCTCATAACCATCACGATCAGAAAAGTCTTCTTTGTGAAAAACATAAGATAACCTCCTTCACGTTGATCTCTCCGGGATCACTTGAAATCCCTGCCTGAAGCCATTCTACCAGTGCTTGCGGATGATTCGATCACCTCCTTCTCCCATCGCTCTCTTATTCACTGCGTCTGGACAAAGGGTGAACGGGGCCGGGAATTGTTCGACCCCGCTCAAATTCTCACCAAATATTTCCTGCAGCATAGAGGTTTTTCCAGCCCTTTTCCAAAGGCTTTTTCAAAAGTGCCTCCAGCTCCTCCGGTGAGCGTTGGGAAAGATCTCCGGCCGGGGGGAGCTTGCCAGCCGGAAAGGCGGCCATTATATCGTTGACCAGTTTCTCCAGGTAATCAAGGAGCGCCTCCACGCCCTGTCTGGCCTTGTCCGCCGAGGCGGCGGTACATTTCCCGACCACGCCCTCCGGGTAAGCGGCGATTTCGATGGGTCCCCCACCAACGTGGCCATACCAGGCAATGGCCCGGTGGAGGAGGTTGCCCGCCTTGTCGATGTGGCCTTCGGGAAGGTAGCCACGGGGCTTGGTGTCTACCGCCCATTCCTGACGGCAAAACTCCGGAAACAGGGCCAGACTCCAGGAGGTCTCCACTTCGTCGGCGTGGATGAAGGGAGTCTCGTAGGGTCCGCCTTGCTCCCGGGTTTTAAACTGGTCCTGAATGGCATGATACCAGTTGACGTTGAAAATCATGGCCGGAACCTGGAAAATCTTGGCGAATTTATGCACCGCCACCGGAATGACAAACTCCTGGCCGTGTCCGTTCAAGAGGATTTGCTTGCGAAAGCCGGTGTTCCAGAATCCGGCAATGACGCTGACCAGAAGATTCACGAAGGCATCGTCCTGAACCGGTACAGTGCCCGGCATCCCGATATGGTGATAGGGATGGAATCCGTACCAGATCGGTTCGGCCACGGTACAGCCGGTAGCCATGGCGACCTGTTCAGCCATCCGGCTGACCAGGAACGTATCTTCTCCGGTGGGGGTATGGGGTCCGTGATTTTCCGTGCTACCCACCGGGACGATGATCAAGTCGTTGGTTTTCAGTTTTTCCTCGATCTGCCGGGAGGTCAGGGTCTGGTAGTAGACACCGTCCGGTTTTTCCATCTGTCCCCCGGCCGGGGGGATCTGCCATTTGCTCATTGTTCTTGCTCTCCTTCCCGCTTATCTTCTCTCTCAACTGTTCAGTGCCGTGATCTTGACCAGGTTCTTGTCGGTCTGCAGGCAGTGGATATAGTGGGGAATTTCGTCAAAATAAACGGTCTTGGATATAATCCTGGTCACATCCATTCCTGATGCCATTAGGGAAATGACCCGCGGAAAGGTGCCGTGCCCGGAATGTCCCTGGGAACCGACGATCTGGGCCCGACGGACCTGGAAGACTTCGGCGTTCAATGGAATTCTCACATCCGAGCGGGCCACAACCACAACGGTCGCGTTGATACCCCGGGCTTTCCAGATAGTGTCCTCGATATCTTTCCAGACCAATTGCGGTACGCCGGAGGCTTCGAGATAAAGCTTGGCTCCCTGACCATTAGTCCGGGCCAGCACCGTCTCGGTGAAACCCTCCCGGGTGGGGTCAAATGCCAGGTCCGCTCCGACGGCCAAGGCCATCTCCCGGCGAACTTCGGAGGGCTCGGACAGGATGACCTGAACCGCCCCGGCTCGCTTCAATACCGCGCAAGCCGCCAACCCGATCGGTCCGCCACCCAGGATAACCACGTTATCTCCCGGCCGGATCCCACCCCCTCGCTCAATCACCGCGTTATAGGCCACAGAGGTCGGTTCCACCAGACTCCCGGCCAGGAATATTTTTTCACCGGGATACACTCCTTCGAGCTCCTTCAGGCTCCACAGGTACTTGGCATCGACCACCAAGTATTCGGCAAAGGCCCCGTCGACATCGAAGCCCAACTCGTGCAGGTTTTCACAATGGTTGGGAAACCCATCGACACAAGGCCGGCAATGGCCGCACCACAGCATTTCTTCGGCGGTTACCGGCTCACCGGGCACGAAGGGTTGGTTGGTCCGCCGGTTTTTCGCTTCCGGTCCAGCCTCCACTACCTCACCGGAAAACTCATGACCCAAAGTAGCCGGAAATCCGGTCAATCCAGGATAAATTATATAGTTTTCCGCATCGCACTGGGCCATATGGACATCGCTACCGCACACCCCACAGGCCCGGATTTTGATCAGGACATCGGTAGGTCTTGTTATCGACGGTACCGGGATGTCCGCGACTGACACCTTCGGGTTTTTCCAGACCCGGCTCCCCAACCAGCACACCTTTTCCGACACATCTTTGGGTCCCAGGCGGTAGTCCGGACGGGGATCCCATTTTGCTTGCAAGCGAACAGCTTTCATGTCTTAGTCCCTCCCGATCAAAATATCTGCATTGTGGAACCGTTCCCATTGTACGCGAACCCAAATAAAAATGTCAAGGTTGCGAATTGCCTCATCTAAAATCTTAAGGAAATTCAATCGTTGCCTCAACTAAAATTCTTAAGATACGGTATCATGCCTTCCAGAATCTGATGGAGGGGAGGTGTGATGAGAGGTGAGGATGAGCTTGCCTACCCGACAGGAA
>DATIKP010000088.1 GCA_035477455.1 Atribacteraceae bacterium | reverse complement strand
CAAATAAGGATTTTGCTGCAAAAACTCATTTCAGCGAGGCCCCGTTGCCATCAGCCCCGCCTCATCTGGCATTTTCTCGCACGCATCAGACCACGTCTGGTTACAGTGATGCTGAAAAGGCCGTCCTTGGCCTATTTACTTCGAAAATGCGGTGATTTCGGCGGCTGATTTATGCAACTCAGGCCCGGGCTTCCTTCGTTCTTTTGCAGCAGAATTACTTATTGCAGTAGAATCCTGCTTTGAATTTGAATAAAGTATACCCTCCATCCCGCGGTAAAGGGGGATCTTGATCGCGCGCTCAGGGGCTGGACAAAAACTCCGGTTCTTCGGCGCTTGATCAATAACTCTCAGAGGTTGGGTTAGTTTTGGGCCGGTTTTTGAATAGTACCCATAAAGAGGATCACCCCGCTGGCCTCATCTACTATGGCGCACAGGAACGGCCGGTTCACGAGCATGGTGATCTCATCCAGAGGAGCCGAGGTCACCCCCACCTCAACAGAGGTCACCGCCGCCGCCTCAGTCCCCTCCTCGCCGACCGCAAGGTAGGCTTTGTGAGCGACCCGGCTGATATACGCATTGGGAGGCGGTTCGACAATTCCCGAGAAATCAGCCCGGTCAGGGTCGAAGGCCACCTCCATGCCCATTTTTTTCAGGGCTTCATTGAGATCATCCGAGAACTCAACGCTGAAACGGGGCAGGGTGAGGGTCACTTCCGTTTCCTCGAGTTGATCGAGCCAGGTCCTCCACCCTTCGGTGGTGATATGTCGAATTACTTCGTCCAGGCTCGAACCCACCAGGTCCGGGAGAAAAATGAGCATGCTCACGTTTTCGTCACCGTAGGGGAGGCGGATGATTTGGATATCGGCGATTTCCAGGTAGTCGAACCGTGAGCGGAGCTGCATCATGGGTAGTTTTACCTGACCCCCGCCGGACGGATAGAAGACTCCCTCCCGGGTCAGGTTGGGGTCAAACTGCCTGGTCCAGGTACCCTGGAAATGAATGGCGTTGATGAGAAACAAGACGATGTCCGGATTGATGGAGTCGACGATGGAGAGGATTTTCCCGCCTGTAGCGTTAGTGATCCACTCGTTGATCCGGGCCGGGGCCGCCGGATCGAGAAAGTCGAGTTCACTGACCTGGGCCTGGTAGAATTCCTGGGCATTTTGGAGAAACCCTGGTATGATTGGAAAATTTTCCCGGACCCATAGGGAGTTGGCGATGGTCATTTGCACCCGGGGATCCGGGTTTTCCAAAACGGTCAGCAGGTTGGAAAGCCCGCGGGTGATTTCTTCTTGTGGCAAGGCGCTCGCATGGAGGGTGTCAATCATGGCCTGCCGTGTTCCCGTTCCGGCACCGTCTGCGGCCATCATCAGCGCGAAGTAGACACTGATGGGGGAAAAGAAGACGTTTTCGCCCCGCTCGTCATTGGAGAGTTGAGACAGGAGTCGGAAGGCGAAGGCGTTGGCCCCGAGGATGAGCCGATGGTCGGTGCGTTGGGTGGGGGGCTGGGCGGTCAGGTGCTGTCCGTCGATACAGCCGCCCAAAACGGCGACCAGCGTCAGAAACAGGACCGTGTGTATGAGATAGACGGTCAACCGGACTGTGTTTTGGCGGTGTTTCATTGTGTACCTTCCTCCAAATTCTGAGCGTTTTCTCTTCCCCTGTGTATACGATAAACGGGGGAAATAGTTTTGAGGCGCTTTAGTTCGGGCAGATGATTGGACTTGCTGAAGCTCTGCATTTGACTTCACGACGGTTTCCGGGTAACATGCCCATGGAGACCGTGTTCCTCCGGTATGTACCGGTAGAGAGAAAGCAGTGTGCGCCACCACCGGTCCTCCGGGGCAACCCGGGGTTCGTAGAAGCATGAGACCAGGAGTTGAGAACGCGTGCAGGTCATTGAAAAATCTTCTTCGGTTCCTATTCATGTCCAATTGCGGAAAATCCTCCTGGAGATGGTGGAAGGCGGGAAGATCAGGGCCGGGGAACGGCTTTTCTCGGAAGCGGAACTCTGCCGTAAGTTTGCGATCAGCCGGATGACCGTCCGTAAGGTGATCGACGACCTGGCCAAGGAGGGATACCTCTACCGGGTTCCCGGCAAGGGCACCTTCGTCTCCCGGCCGAAAATCGTGGAAAAGCTGGCCTATCTGGTGACCTTCACCGAAGATATGTTTTCCCGGGGGATGAAGCCCGGCTGTTATATCTACGAGCGGGAAGTGGAAGAGCCTTGTGCTAAAATCTCCGAGATCCTCAACCTGGGGCGGGACGAAAAGATCATCCGCCTCAAGCGGCTCCTGTTCGCCGATCAGGAGCCGATCTGTATCCAGGAGGTCTTTTTGCCCCTCAAGCTCTTCCACCAGTTCCTGAAGGTGACCAACCGGGAGATCGAAAATCAGGATCTTTGTGAGATTCTCAACGCCTTCATCGCGCGTCCGGTGGCCTGGGCCAGACAAACTCTCTCCGCGGTCGCCCTCTCTCGCGAGGAAGAGGAAGCGCTCAACGTGCCGTCCGGTTTCCCGGGGCTTTTGTGCGAAAGGGTGACCTATGACGAGACGGATCTACCCATCGAATACGTGACCTTCCTTTACCGTTCCGATCGCTACACCTTCATGATCGACCTCGTGAAACCGAACCTGAACCGGATCACCCCCGGGATCACCAGCCGGGAAAAAGGCTTTTTCAATGGCCAAGCCAGTCTGGGTTCGCCGCTCGGATCCCCGAGTAAAACCACCTGAAACAAAAGAAGTCACCTGACTGGGCTTGACACCCATCATTACTTCTTGTAACCTGTCTATACAGGATAAGCAGGCTCAGGGGTAGGGAGAAACGGGTAGTAAACGGTAAAAGAGGAAGCGGAATTCCAGGTGACACCGGGAGGTGATGAAGCAGAATTTAGAATTCAGTAGTTAGAAGTTTGAAGATTGGAGAAGGAATAAAGTATGCCCTTCTACCATCCATTTATAGGGGGAGGTTGATCATGAAGAAAATCAGTGTCTGGTTGGTTGGCGTTACGGTGTTGTTGCTGATGAGTGTTGGTCTGGTTCAGGCGCAGGAACCCGTCGAAATCACTTTCTGGCATCACGAGGCTCCGGCGCACCGGGTGGCGGCCTTTCAAAGGGTGATTGATCTGTTTGAAGCCGAGAATCCCGGCGTACAGGTCACTCAGGAAGTGGTGATGTGGGGGGACGCCTGGATCAAGACCCTTTCGGCGATCGAGGCCGGGACGTTGCCCGATTTTCAGTTCTCGATTCCCGATTTGATGATGACCGTCTACCGGGCCGGAGTGGTGGAACCGATCACCGACCTGGTCAAAGAAATCGATGAAGCCTATCAACTGTTCCCCGCCCAGCGGGATATGTACTACCACGACGGTGAGTACTGGGGACTGCCGATCTTCACCATGGTTATGCTGTGGACCTACCGGCCGAGTTTTCTCGAGGAATTTGTAGGCACCACCGAGCCTCCGCGGACCTGGGAGGAGGCCCTCGATTATGCTCGGAAAATCACCGAAGTCTCCGGTGAGGAAGTTTATGGTATCGGTATCGGCGGGGCGAAGAACCTGATGACCACCGAGCAGGCTTATATCTTCTTGAATACCGTTGGGGCGAGATTTTTCGATGAACAGGGGAACGTGATTTTCAACAGCCCCCAAACCATCGAAGCGATCGAGCTCTACAAAGACTTTTTCGAATTCAACCCCCCCGGCGCGGAAGCCTGGTCCTGGGGTGAAATCGAGTTGAACATCGCAGCTGGCACTTTGGCCATGTCTCCCTATTTTCCCAGTGTCCAGAAACGATTTCACGAGGAATTCGATTCCGACGATTACGCCGCCGCGCACATCCCGTTTTATAACGGCCGCCGCGGCACCATCACCTATCCCAACGAAGTCCATATTTATAAGTCGACCTTTGAACACCCCGAGCGTGTGGCAGCGGTCAAGGATTTTATCCGGTTCATGATGCGTCCGGAAATCAATGCCATACTCACCGCCGTTCAGGAGCCCGGCGGGTTCTTCCCGACGACCGTGGCGGCGTCACAGGCGGATGATTACTGGAACGACCCGATTGTTTCCCGCTTTGAGAACATTCACCGGGTGGCCTTCGAAGCCCTCGCCGATTACGCGAACCTGTATGGGTTCGAATACGGAAGATGGGTCAATCTGGGCATTGGAGACATCACCGGCGCGGACATCCTGGCTGACGTCGTGCACCGGGTGGTGACCGGCGCAATGACCGTGGAAGAGGCGGTGGCCTGGGGACATGCGGAGATGGAAAAATTCTCCGAACCCGTTCCGCTTCAATAGTAATTGGCTCCCCCGGCGTCCGAATCGCCGGGGGAGCTCAACTGGAGGATAGTATAAACGATGACGCGTCAACTTGTTGACATAGCCACCATCGCTCAAACGACATGAACCGAATTCGTGCGCAGGCCTGGCGGGAACACTTGTTTTTGCTCCCCGTCCTTTCTTTCGTCCTCTTGATTTTTGCCTATCCCTATATTCGAACGTTTCTTTTGGCTTTTTACAATGTTTCTTTCGGAGCGCGGGAATCCTATTTCGTCGGATTGGGAAATTTTCAAGCCCTGCTCCGGGACCTGGATTTCTGGAGCGCCATTGGCCGGAGTTTTACCTGGGCGGCGGGGAACCTGTTGGTTCAGATGACCGTCCCGATAGGGATTGCGCTCCTGCTTAACCGTAGGATGCGGGGTATTCATCTGGCTCGGGCCCTGGTGATGCTTCCCTGGATCGTTCCCTCGGCGGCGATTGCCGTGTGCCTGCGCTGGATGCTCCTTCCCCGCATCGGAATGATTAACCAGATTTTGCTCAATACCGGTTTGATGGACCGGGAAATGCATTTTCTGGGGAGTTCCGCGACAGCCATGCCCACCCTCATCCTGATCAACTCCTGGAAATTCCTCCCCTTTGGGACCCTCCTGATACTTTCTGCTCTCCAATCCATACCAGAGAGCGTTTTCGAGTCAGCCGCCGTAGATGGAGCCCGGGGGTTTCAAATGTTTCGCTACATCACCTTTCCCCTGCTTGGGTCGATGATCTGGTTTGTGGGATTCGTCGCTTTTGCCTGGAATTTCAATATCTTCGATCTCATCTGGCTGACCACTCAGGGGGGGCCGGGATCGGCTACCGAAACCCTGCCGGTCCTCATCTATCGCACGGCCTTTCGCACTTTTCGGCTGGGGGAGGCCTCGGCCATGGCTGTGTTTGTCGCGATTCTTCTTTTGATCGTCGGCATCGTCTACTTCCGGGTTTTGACCCCGAAAAAATGAATGGAAATCGAGGTTTACATCAGTGAACAGTCTTACGGCAAAACGAGTGAATAACCTGATTGCCCTCATGGTAATTATTGTTGTTCTGTTGCTTCTGATCTGGCCGTTTTTCTATATCTTTGTTTCTTCGTTCAAGCCTTTGCGAGAAATCATGGCCCGGGCCGTGTTTTTCCCGGTGGAGGCAACCTGGGGCAATTATGAGACGCTCCTGTTCGCCCGGACCCCGGTGCGGGATTTCCCCCGCTTTCTTCTGAATAGCTTACTTGTTTCCCTGGCTACTACCGCCTTATCCCTTACGGTAGCCTCGATCAGCGGTTATGGAATCGCCCGGGGAAAACGGCTGAAGAGCGGATTATTGTCTAGACTCCTGCTCTTGTTTTACGTGTTTCCCACTATCGTTTTGTTGATACCCATTCACGGAATGTTCACCTCCGTAGGACTATATGACAATCTATGGAGTCTGGTGATCGTCTACACCGCCATGATTGCTCCATTCTGTACCTGGTTGCTGGTTTCTTTTTTTGAAAACATTCCCAAGGACCTGGAGGAATCGGCCAGTCTGGAAGGGGCGAGCCTTTTCCGGATCTTTATCCGGATTATATTGCCCCTGGCTGCGCCAGGCCTGGTCGCGGCCGGCGCCTATGCCTTCATTACCTCCTGGGGAGAGTATCTGTTTGCCCTGCTCCTGATCGGTTCCAGTCTCAAAAGAACCGCTCCCTTGGGTCTGGCCACCTTCACCGCGGAGCAATACATCGAGTGGGGACCGTTACTGGCCGGTTCGATACTGATCATGGTCCCGGTATTCTTGCTTTTTTTACCGGTATCGGGATACTTTATCAAGGGATTTACCGCTGGAGCGGTGAAAGAATAAAGGACAGGAGGGATTACCTTGGCCTGGAAAAATCAAATATTAACCCTGGTTATGGCCATCCTCTTGGTCCTGGCGACCACCGGAGCCGTCGGGGCGGCGGTCGCTACCCGGGTGTTGACCGATGTCTACGTCCTCCCGGTGGCCGAACTACAGACCACCAAAACCGTCCCGGACATCATCGAAATCGAGAACGACCTGATCCTGGTCCGCCTTTTACCCAACCGGGGTCGGATCGTGTCCGATTATGTCATGAAAGCGCCGGAACTGCCGGTGTATTACCGCCAGTACCGGCCGGACCCCATGGTGCTTCCGGGGGCTCTGCACAGCGTCGAGTTTGGGGGCTATTATCTTTCGGTACCTTGGAATACCCGGGACCGCCAGCCCTTCGATCTCGAATATAAGATCGTGAAGGACACCCCGGAGGTGGCCGAGGTGCTTCTCTACGGGCGGGATATGTTCACCAAGACCCTGACTGAAGCCCTGGTTCGGGTTGTCGAAGGATCGAGCGTGGTGGAGATCGCGGTGACGATTACCAACACCTCTACCCGCCGGGAAGCGGTCTTTGACCTCTCCGACTACGCGGTGTTTTACCCCGTCGGGGAAGATACCCGCCTTCTGCTGCCGGTGAGCGGGCTGTCGGTGCTGGAAAGCCTGGAGGGATGGTTGGGTGAACCGGGAACTAGGTTAGCCTGGCCGGAGGGATGGTCGGAATGGAGGGCTCTGGAACGATTTGTTTCGCTGCGTTCCACCGAAGCGCCGCTTGTCCCGGCTGTGGGCATGCTCTATCCCGATCGCTCTTTAGCTTTCATCCAGACCTGGGAACCGGCCGATCTATTTCAGACCGTCGGATTCTGGACTTGGGGAAACGACTATGCCTATCACCCCGGGGCTGACGCCTATTTCGTGGTTTCGGGACTGACTGAAGGAGTGACTCTCGCACCGGAAGAGAGCCTCTCTTTTACTGTCCGAATGAGCGCTCTGTCCGGAGTGGAAGGGGACGCGTCCCTGGATGAGCTAATTCAACTGGCTTT
>DATIKP010000087.1 GCA_035477455.1 Atribacteraceae bacterium | reverse complement strand
ATGCCTCCCGCCTGGGGGTTGACCTGCCATGAGTGCGGCACGTAATTACACTTGGGAGGAGGCTTTCTGATGCCGCGCCCCTACACCGAAACCGCGTTCGAATCGGCCATCGAGGAGCACCTGGTCTCCTCCGGCGGTTATGCCCGGGGTGACCGGGACGCCTTCGACCGCGAGCGTTGCCTCGACGCCGGTGTCTTTCTCGCCTTCGTGCGGGAGACCCAGCCCAAGGAGTGGGAGTACCTCAAGAGTCTGCAGAAGGACAAGGCCGAATCGATTCTGCTGGATGACCTCTGCCGGGCGCTCGACTCCGACCACCAGGGATGCCTGTCCGTCCTCCGCCACGGGTTCAAGTGCTTCGGGAAGCTCTTCCGCGCGGCCTACTTTGCGCCGGCGAGCGGCATGAACCCGGAGACGCTGCGTCTCTACGCCGCCAACCGTCTGACCATCACGCGTCAGCTGCGATACTCGAACCGCCATGGCAGCGCTCTGGACGTAACGCTTGGCTTAAACGGCATCCCGGTCGCCACCGCGGAGCTCAAGAACCCGCTGACCGGCCAGACCTGGCGCGACGCCGTCCGTCAGTACAAGCAGGACCGCGATCCGGCGGACTTGCTCTTCCAGTTTAAGAAGCGGGCCCTCGTCCACTTCGCCCTGGACCCGGACGAGGTCTATATGACGACGCGGCTCGCGGGCCGGAACACACATTTCCTGCCTTTCAACAAGGGCTGCAGCGGCGGCGCGGGCAATCCGGAGAACCCGCACGGGTGGAAAACGGCCTACCTGTGGGAAGAGATTCTCGAACGCGCCAGCCTGCTTGATATCCTGACGCGCTTCGTCCACCTGCAGACAGACGAGAAGCGCCTGGGAGGCCGGAAGGTCCAGCGCCAAACGATGATCTTCCCCCGCTACCACCAGCTTGACTGCGTGCGGAAGCTCATCGCCGATGCCCGCGTGACGGGCGCGGGCGCCAACTATCTGATCCAGCACTCGGCCGGCAGCGGCAAGAGCAATTCCATCGCCTGGGTCGCCCACCGGCTGGCGAGCCTCTACGACACACAGGACAACAAGGTCTTCGATTCGATCATCATCGTTACCGACCGCGTGGTGCTCGACCAGCAGCTCCAGAACACGGTCTACCAGATCGAACACAAACAGGGAGTGGTTCAAAAGATCGACGTGGACTCCGCCCAGCTCGCCGGGGCGCTAGGAGCAGGAGTGCCCATCGTCATCACGACTCTGCAGAAGTTCCCCTTTGTGACGGAGAAGATCGGCGACCTCCCCAGGCGCCGCTACGCCGTCATCATCGACGAGGCCCACAGCTCGCAGGGGGGCGAGACGGCAACCGAACTGAAGGGCGTGCTCGGCGGCGCGGCGCTCAAGGAGGAAGCCTGCCGGAGATCTGAAGAAGAGGGGCTGCCCGACTACGAGGAAGAAATTCTCCGCACCATGGCCAAGCGCGGGCGGCAGCCCAACATCAGCTTTTTTGCCTTCACGGCTACCCCAAAGTACAAGACCCTCGAGGTATTCGGACGACCCGGCGTCGACGGCAAGCCACAGCCGTTTCACCTCTACAGCATGCGCCAGGCCGTCGAGGAAGGGTTCATCCTCGACGTGCTCCGGAACTACACCACCTACAAGACCTACTACCGGCTCATCAAGTCCATCGCGGACGACCCCCAGGTGGACAAGCGGAAGGCGGCACGCACGCTGGCCCGGTTCATGAGCCTGCACCCGCACAACATCGCCCAGAAGACTGAGGTGATGGTGGAACACTTCCGCCATTTCACCATGCCCAAGATCG
The DNA here is from genome assembly GCA_035477455.1 of Atribacteraceae bacterium. Taxonomy (NCBI): domain Bacteria; kingdom Pseudomonadati; phylum Atribacterota; class Atribacteria; order Atribacterales; family Atribacteraceae; species Atribacteraceae bacterium. The sequence goes on along the minus strand of DATIKP010000087.1, from coordinate 7,719 downwards.
GCGGCAGAGCCAAGGCCATGGTGGTGACGTCGAGCCGTCTCCACGCCGTCCGCTACAAGCAGTCGTTCGACAGGTACATCGCGGACAAAGGCTACAGGGGCATCAAGACGCTTGTGGCCTTCTCCGGCACGGTTATCGACCCCGACACGCCCGGTGTCGAGTACACCGAGGCCGGGATGAACCGGGGCATCCGGGAGAAGGAACTGCCGGAACGATTCGCCGGTGAGGAGTACCAGGTCCTGCTTGTTGCGGAGAAGTACCAGACGGGCTTCGATCAGCCGCTCCTGCACACCATGTACGTCGACAAGCGCTTGGCCGGAATCCAGGCCGTGCAGACCCTTTCGCGTCTCAACCGAACCTGCCCGGGCAAAGAGGAGACCTTCGTACTCGACTTCGTGAACGAACCGGAGGAGATCCTCGCCGCGTTCCAGCCCTACTTCGAGCAGACGCTCATCGGGGAACGGGCCGAGGCGGGGCAGCTCTATGAGCTGCAGGCCAAGCTCGGCGCCCAGCAGGTCTATCACGCGGCCGAAGTGGAGGAGTTCTCGAGGGTTTTCTACAAGCCCGCGAGGAGCCAGACGTCCGCCGACCACGGACGGATGAACGCGTGCATCGACCCGGCGGTCTCCCGCTACAACCAGCTCGACGATGAGACCCGCGAGACGTTCCGCAAAGACCTGGTCACCTACCGCAACCTGTACGCCTTCATGTCGCAGGTCATTCCCTTCCAGGATTCGGACCTGGAGAGGCTGTACTCCTACATCCGGTTTCTGCTGGCCAAGCTGCCGCGGGGCGACCATGGGCCGGCCTACCGTTTCGATGACGAGGTGGCGCTCAAGTACTACCGGCTGCAGAAGACCGGCGAGGGGGCAATCCCGCTCGAAGCCGGCCAAGGAGGTGAAGTGGCCGGGCCGACGGCGGTCGGGACGGGGATCGCGTGCGGCGAGCAGATTGAACTTTCCAAGCTGATCGACATCCTCAACGAGCGCTTCGGAACCGACTTCAAACCCGCCGATCAACTGTTCCTTGACTCGATCCGCGAGGACGCGGTCGGCGACGCGGGCCTCCGGCAAGCCGCCATGGCCAACACCATGGAGAACTTCGGTTACGTCTTCCTAAAGGCGCTCGAAGGCCTGTTCATCGACCGGATGGAGCAGAACGAGGAGATCACGGCGCGGTTCATCAATGACAGGGACTTCCAGGACGTGATCGGCAAGTATCTGCTGAGAACGGTCTACGAACAGGTCCGCTCCGACCTGCCTGCCGCGGTTGCGGCGCTGGCGGGGAAGCCAGGCGTCGAGCCCTTCAAGCGGGTTTTGCCGGCAGAAGAAGACAAGCACCGCACCTGTGTCCCGCTTTTCACGCTCAAGGCCGCGGCGGGGTCCTTTGGTGACGCAGAGGCGGTCGAGCCTGACGGCTGGGTTCAGCCCAACATACAGCGCCGGTTGCGCCCAGGGATGTTCGTCGCGCAGGTCATCGGCCGCTCCATGGAGCCGAGAATTCCCGACGGCGCCTGGTGCCTCTTCCAAAGTCCGGTTGAGGGCACCCGCCAGGGGCGTATCGTCCTGGTGCAGCACCGCGACATCCACGATCCCGAGACAGGAGGCAGCTACACGGTCAAGCGCTACGAGAGCAAGAAGGAGAGCGACGGCGACGGCGGCTGGCGACACACTGAGATCCGGCTGCTGCCGGAAAATCCAGGCTTTGCTCCGATCATTCTAAGGCAAGTCCACGACGACGAGTTTCGCGTCATCGCGGAGGTGATTGAGGTGTTGGGGGTCAACGCATGATCGGGAGCGATGTTTTGAATTTTATAATGGATAAAGAAATTCAGACAAAAAATTTGCATCCTTTAAGCCCTTAACTCCGAACATCTTCGCAAACTGGAAAGAAACTAAAAAACCCATGAAAAACAACGAGGACCAATCTTTCGCCTCAACGGTTTTCTGGATATAGCGAAGGGTCTTCGTTACATGAGCCGCAACCAGTGGCCGCGCCTTTGATCTCATCGGGGCCTAAAAAACCCTATTTTTGTTAAAAACAGTTGGTATGGCCTCTACGCGGAAGTCGCACCCGTTGCCCAACAATGGACCTGTTTAATTTCGCTCTTTTTACGTCTGGAGAAGGGCCTTTGTTCTTGGTGGGTGTCGTCCCTTTTCTTAAACTGATCGCTCTTGTCGCCTATTCCCATTTATTGCATGTGCTGGGCGACTACTCCTATTTTCTTCCTAACGACTTTGACGTGGACCCGGGGGCATTTTCTGAAATATTTTTTGGCACTAATTTACTTCCTGATTGCCTGCTCGGCTTCCCGGATCCAGGAACGATGAGCCTCGACCATGGGGTGGGGTAGCTGTGATACCGGGAAATAACCAACCTCCCGGACTTCGGATGAAGCGCCATACAGTGTTCCCCCGGTTACTTCACAAAGATAGCCGGTAGTCACATACTGCAGAACCTCTCCGGTCGGAGAAACCAGGGTCATGGTCCGCGGATCCGACTGCACCCCGGTGAGGGCCTGAACCCGACCGAAGAGGCCGGTTTCCTCCCTCACTTCCCGGATAACGGCCTCTTCAGTCGATTCCCCTTTCTCGACATGACCGGTCGGGAGCGTCCAGTAACCGTTATCGACCCGCTTGATCAACAAAATCCTTCCGGAGGAGTCAAAAATAAAAGCGGCAACGGCCGGGACCACTCTCTCCGGCCAGGGAAAGCCCGGATTCTCCCAGGCTTCAGAAGAAACATGCGGGGAAAAGAGTTCCGGAAGAGAGGATATCACCGCCTCGGGACGCCGGTAATCACCGCGGGGAAAGACGGGAGCTTTCCAGTTTCCCACCAGTACTCCGGAAATACCGACACGGTGGGCACCAATGATGTCTGAGTCCGGATTATCCCCTACCATGACTGCCCGCTGAAAAGCCACCTCCCGTAGGGCGAATCTGAAAATGAAGGAGGAAGGTTTACCGATCACTCGGGCACGGACCCCAGTGGCCATCTCCAGGGCCCGGACGATGGATCCGGAAGCGAGAAGGTTCCCCTGAGCGGTTGGAAAGGACAAGTCAAGGTTGGCGGCAATAAACAATGTTCCTTCGCTGATGAGTTTTCCGGCCTGTTGATAATCAGCAAGCGTCAACCCTTTATCATATCCGAGCACCACCGCTTCGGCCCCATGGGTTGTCTTCAGCACTCCCGCCTGCGCCAGTTCTTCCTGGAACCCGGCGCTTCCCAGTACAAATGCCCGGGAAATTCCCTGTTCAGCCAAGTATGCCGCCATCGCCCGTCCAACCGGGAAAATTTCCTCAGTTGTAAAAGGAAATCCCATTCTCCCCAGCCTTCCCGCCATTTCAGAACCCGATGGATATGAATCGTTGGTCACAAAGCGGAGGGTTTTGCCCAACCCCTTCAAACGGTCAATCGTCTCCCGTGCACCGGGAAGCGGATGATCGTCCAGATACAAGACTCCATCCCCATCGAAAACGAAAACATCATACCGTTCGGCGAGACTCATCGATTCGCCCTTCCTGTCGTCTTTCCATTCTCTTTTCAAAGCATTTTACTCCTTTACCGGTATCCTCTCCAGCTTCTTTGTTCCACATCAGCCATTTTTTCTCCAGTACCCGGCAAAAATGACCCTGAGACATTTGACTTTCATATATCCGTCTCCTCTTTTCCCCGTCTTCCCTAACAGGCGCTTCAGCCGGAATCACCTGCTCAATCATATTTCAGTATGATCACCGGTGTATACCTATGTTCACGAGGTCCATCGAAGCGGACGCTATTGAGCTAGCCTATTCCCGGGATAAAGCCACCGTCAGGCATAAAGAGATGTCGGCGATGAGCCGTGAGGTCGTTCGCCTTGGAGTACAAAAGATAATCAGGTGGAAAATCCAAACGGTTGAGTCAGCGTTTCTCCCGATCTTCCCAAGAGACGCACCCGCACGAATGGGCCGTCGAAATCAGCATAACAAAAGGCGAGGTCCCGTCCCACGATCCGGCCTTGCCCGGTGATCCATTCCACAAAATCAAAACCGCTTGAATGCAGAGTGATTGTCGCCTGATTTTCATCCACATCAATGGAATCTATCCGGGGGGCCCGGGCCAAGCCCGAACACCCCGCTTCCCAGCTAAAGGTAAATCGTCCCCGCTGCATACAATGAATCAATTCAGTACGAGTGAGGGTGTTCATCAGCATCTCCTGGTAATTTCCGAACAGGTGTTCCCGGCCATGGGAATCGTCGTTACTGTACCCCCACACCGGACGGTCCGGCATGAGTTGACTCAGAAGCCGGTCCCAATGTCGGCGGTCATCCGGATGACGGTCACCTTGGTTGAATACCTCAACCCCGACCAGGACATCGAACCGCCGGTATAACGAAGCATACCAGGCCGAACGCCGCCCATTCCTTCCCGGATGGAAGAACATCCCCAAGCCGCCCCGGGCTGCTACCTCCTGAAGCCCCTCGATCACCTCGTCTTCGTCTCCTCCGCTGGGGCTGCCCATATAATCGTTCCAGTAACTCCCGACATCATGGATCTGGAACAATTCATTGCCCGGTATCGCGATCATGCCCATCTCCTCCGGATCCCTATTCCACCGAGTCCAGGGCCAGGTCATATCTTCCGAGTAATGATCGTGTTCGGTAATAGCCAGGATCGCATACCCAGCATCGCAATAGGCATCAATGACCTCGGCGGGAGTCATCCGCCCGTCGCTTCGGGTGGTATGAGCATGGAAATTTGCCTTGCAGCGATGGATCGCCGACCAGTCGACGCCAGCATAGGGATTAACGATCAGGCGGGTTTTGTCTTTTCCTTGCACTATCGATGTCTCCTGTAAATGCACTGATCGGTAAAACCGCTTCCTCTCTCCTGAGGTCAAAATTTTCCCAACAGGACGGCTTATCATTGTATGGCAACCGCCGGGAAATGGCAAGGTTGATGAGCGGATTCTCGTTATACTCTCGTTATACATAAGAAGCCAGGAAATGCGAAATTCTGCTGCTATGTACGTCAGCTTCTATTCTATTGCTCGAACCTTGGAGAGCGGTTTTTTTTCGGTATAATAGTGACTGGTTCCCCCTCATCTGTTTCACATCTGTTTAAGAATATGGATGGAAAGACAACTAAAGGAGACGACGGCATGCCAAGACGTGACGACATTCACAAGGTACTCATTATCGGTTCCGGTCCCATCATCATCGGCCAGGCCTGCGAGTTCGATTATTCAGGTACTCAGGCTTGTAAAGCCCTGCGCGACCTGGGATATGAAATCGTACTGGTCAACTCCAATCCGGCCACGATCATGACCGATCCCGGCATGGCCGATGCGACCTATATCGAACCACTCAACCCTTCCCGGCTGGAGGAGATCATCGCCATCGAACGACCGGATGCCCTGTTGCCCAACCTGGGAGGGCAAACCGGATTGAATCTTTCCTCCGAACTCTACCGCGCCGGCACCCTCGACAAATATGGCGTACAGGTCATCGGTGTCAACCCGGAAGCCATCGAGCGGGGTGAAGACCGGATCGCCTTCAAGAAAACTATGCATACCCTGGGAATCGAGGTGCCCTCCAGCAAACCGGCTTTTTCAGTCGAGGAAGCAGAGGCTGTCGCCGCTGAACTGGGGTATCCGGTCGTGGTGCGACCGGCCTACACACTTGGCGGTACCGGCGGAGGTCTCGTATACAATATGGAGGAACTGCGTTTGATCGCTTCTCGCGGGATCGCGGCTAGCCTGGTCGGTCAGGTGCTGATCGAAAAATCGGTCCTGGGTTGGGAAGAGCTGGAACTCGAAGTTGTCCGTGATGCCAAAAATCAGATCATCACAGTTTGTTTTATCGAAAATATCGACGCCATGGGCGTGCATACCGGTGATTCCTTCTGTTCCGCGCCTATGCTTACCATTGACCCCCGGCTCCAGGAAAAGCTTCAATCATGGTCATATTCAATTGTTGAAGCGATCGAAGTGATCGGAGGAACCAATATCCAGTTCGCCCATGATCCAGAGAGCGGCCGGGTCGTTGTAATCGAGATCAACCCCCGCACCTCCCGTTCTTCGGCTCTGGCATCTAAGGCGACCGGTTTTCCAATCGCCCGGATATCCGCTCTGCTGGCCGTGGGACTGACTCTTGACGAAATACCCTACTGGAAGGCTGGAACCCTCGATAAATACACCCCCAGTGGCAATTACGTAGTGGTGAAATTTCCCCGCTGGGCTTTCGAAAAGTTCCGGGGTTCTCATGACAAGCTCGGAACCCAGATGCGCTCGGTCGGAGAGGCAATGAGCATCGGAAAAACTTATAAAGAGGCTTTTCATAAAGCGATACGCTCCCTGGAAATCGGACGCAGCGGTCTGGGATTCGCCCGGGATTTTCACCGGAAAACCCTGGAAGAGTTGATGGATCTTCTCCGCGACGCTTCGAGCGAACGCCAGTTTATTCTCTATGAAGCTCTGCGAAAAGGAACACAAATCGAAAAGCTCTCCGAAATTACCCATATCAAGCCTTGGTTTCTGGAACAAATGAAGGATCTGGTCAAACTCGAGGAACAGATTCTAACCTTCCGGGGTAAGGCCTTGCCCGATTCGCTCCTGATCCAAGCCAAACATGACGGGTTTGCCGATCGATATTTAGCCGGGCTCCTGAACATACCGGAAGAGGAAATCCGTAACCGGCGGAAAAGCCTGGACATTGTGCACCGGTGGGACTCCATACCGGTCAGCGGAGTAGGGGACGCTCGCTACTACTACTCGACCTATCATGCTTCCGATAAGTCACCCGAAGAGCCGGCGGCCGGTGGCAAGCGCAAGGTGATGATTCTCGGGGGAGGACCGAACCGGATCGGTCAGGGGATTGAATTTGATTACTGCTGCGTCCACGCCGCCTTCGCCCTGCGGGATTTAGCCATCGAAAGCATAATGGTCAACTGTAACCCGGAAACCGTCTCCACCGACTATGATACGTCGGACAAGCTCTACTTCGAACCGTTGACGATTGAAGATGTCCTCGCGATTTATGAAGAAGAAAAGCCGGAGGGGGTCATTGTCCAGTTTGGAGGCCAGACTCCCCTCAATATCGCCGCGGAACTCGAACAGGCCGGGGTCCGTATCCTGGGGACCACTGTTGCGAGCATCGAATTGGCCGAAGACCGGGACGAGTTCCGGAAAACCATGACCCGCATGAACATCCCCATGCCTGAAGCCGGAGTAGCCAGGAGCATCGAAGAAGCTTTGGAGATCGCTCGTAGGATCGACTACCCGCTTATCATCCGTCCTTCTTTCGTCCTGGGTGGCCGGGCGATGGAAATCGTCCATGACGAAGTAATGCTCCGGGAATATGTGGCGCGGGCCAGTGAGGTCACTCCCGAACGTCCGATACTGATCGACCGGTTTTTGAAAGATGCCCTGGAATGTGAAGCCGATGCCCTGGCCGATGGTTGCAATGCTTTCGTCCCGGCGGTCATGGAACACATCGAGCAGGCCGGGATCCATTCCGGTGATTCCGCGTGCGTTATTCCTCCGGTCAATATCCCACCAAAACACCTCGCGACCATCGAGGAATATACCCGAAGAATCGCTTGCGAACTCAAGGTTGTGGGACTGTTAAATGTTCAGTACGCCATCGCAAATGACCGGGTCTATGTTCTCGAAGCCAATCCCCGCGCTTCACGCACGGTTCCCCTCGTCTCTAAAGTCTGCGGCCTGTCCATGGCTCGTAT
>DATIKP010000086.1 GCA_035477455.1 Atribacteraceae bacterium | reverse complement strand
AGGCCGATCCGATCGGCTACCAATCCGAAGAAGCCCGGCCCCAGAGCATTGGTGATGGTCATAAGTCCCATCAGTAGACCAAAGGCCTGTCCCTTGCCCGTAGCCGAGTTCAGCAAGGAAAGCATCATGCTCTGAGACGGCATCACACCCAACCAGCACCCACCGAAAAAGACCAGGATCGGAATCAGAATCCATAAACTTTGAAAACTTCCAATCAAAAAAATCACCGGACCGGTGGCCGCCGCCAGTACCTGGAGTACTGGAAGGGGTTTCCAGCGATCAGCCAAAATACCGGCTATAGGTACAAAGAGCATGCCTCCCAAAAAAATAAAAGCCGACCCGTAATTGGCCGTCCACACTTCGAGGCCCACTTCCCGGACAAGATAGGTGGGAACGAAATTGACGACAGCAGCAATACTGAGAACCCGCACCGTTACGCCCAGGAAAAAAAGAGCACTGACGAGAAAGGGGGTACGGGACGGGACGGGACCGGGATCCTCGTTAGTCTTACCTGAGGGGTCACCAACAATCCCTCCACGGTTGCGAAGATAGAAAATCCCCGCAAAAAGTGCCGGCAAGGCGGAAATGAAGAACAACCCCCGCCAGTCCAGGACCTTTAAAAGCGTCCCGTAGGAAAAAAACATGACGCTGATCCCGAACGTTCCCCAGAATTCGAATTTTCCATAGGTCTTCCCCCGTCTGTGAACAGTCGACTCATCGATCGCGGCATAAATCGTGGGATGATAAGTGCTGATTCCGACGGCGGTCACCAGGATCAGAGCCAGAAAAACAGGAAACGATCCGGCCATACCGGTCAGGACCATTCCGGCGGAAACCGCAAGGAAGCCATACCCAATCAATTTCCACCGAGCAATGCGGTCGGAGCATCGCCCAAAAACGATGGAAAATAGGGCGATAGTCCCCAAAAAAGTCGCGAGCATCCCCCCGGCCATTCCATACCCCAGCCTGAATTGTTCGAGTATCGCTGGCAGGATGGAAGGGAGGATGAACCAGTAAATATCATTCACCCCGTGGCTCATGCCCGCACTGAATTCAAACAAACGACGACTCACCTTTTGCCTCCTGTAAAACCTGTCGATGCATAGAACGTTACTAGGTTGCTGCAGAAAAAACCTTAGCTGAATGGCCTTCCCGGCCGACTTCCTCTCCGCTGTATCCCAACCCCATTCATCCTTCCTGACTACTGTCTGCGTGGCGCAACTGTCTCCTGTTTTCGGTTCTTTTCGTTCCTCCCTGTCGCTCGCTGGCAACCCTGCCTTTGTACCACATCCGCTTCTCGTTAGTCAATCGCTTTCTACGAGAGGTATGCCTCTATACCAGGGGGGTCCAATGTTTCCGGCGGTCCCCAGAACCAAGCACAAACAAGGGGACCGTCGTATGAAATCCTCTGGAAATCCCGCGGACCACTCGTAAAAATCAGCTGGGCGGCTGGCGCTCAATGGCTTGATCTCAAGGGAAGTTTGACAGTGATCTGTTTCCGGTTGTTGAATTTCCAAAAGCATGATGATACAATGGGCTTCGTTCCTGAAAATCCATCACGAGGTGTGAAGATGCCCAATACCAAATCAGCTTTGAAGAGTCTATACAAAAACCGGAAGCGAAGATTGCAGAATCGCATTCAGATGTCTACCACCAAAACACTGATTAAAAAATTCACCCGAATGGTGGACGAGGGAAAGCTTGCTGAAGCCCGGTTGCTGATACCTCAGGTCGCCAAGCAGGTCGATATGGTCGCCTCAAAAGGTGTTTTTCATAAAAACAAAGCCGGGCGTATCAAGTCCCGTCTGACTCGCCGGTTGAATCGGGCGACGGCTGCTTCCTGACCAAAGATCGGGTCTGCTCCGGGCCCTGAACCGCTTGCCACCCGCCGCTTCTCCGCCGGGAAGCTCTTTCAATGGGAACCGCCGTGAAAAAGTCAAGCATCAACAGGTCAAAAGGAATGCTCTGAGACTTTAGCTGCCAGTCCACACGGCTGAGTGCGGCAAAAATCGCTTTGATTTGTTGGACGGTGTACTTCCCAGCGTTTTTCTTAATCTTATTGAATTCGAAAGGGCTGAGTTTTGTGCCTTTCCAAAGATCAACTTTCAATTCTTTCGTTTCCAGGGCCTGGAGCATGAGGCGGAACCTTCGAGCCAGATGGCTTAAAACAAGCGGCGGCGGATACCCAATTTTCATAAGCCCGGTAAACATGCGATAGGCCAAGGAGAGATCTCTGGAGCTTGCGGCATCCAGAAATCCGAAAAGCAATACTTTTTCTGACCGTTCAAAATAGCTTTCCACTTCCCCCGCCTCAATAGAGTTTTTTCCGCTCAGTTGCTTCACCCATTGGGTAATGTCCGACGGCTTGAGGTCATAGTCCCGCCATAACCGAACCAGGATCCCGAGTGCTTGAGGATGTATCGCTCTTCCACACCGGTGGATTAGATTCTCCAGAAATTGCCGATCAGTTGCCGAAACCATCACTATCGGAACTTCCGCCCACCATTTCCCAGGTAATTCCCGAAGCAGATAGAGAACGGTCGTATCAGCACCTAACTTCTTTTCCTCCCACAGAGACATGGCCAACCTACTTCCCACTTCCTCCAGCAGTACCAGTATCCGCCTGGAAAACAACGATGGCTGGCAGAGGTCGTATCTGACTTCCTCCCAATCTTCCTCACTGGTAATACGGACCACCCGTTCGGCCCGGAATCGCGTGAGACAGCGGGGAAGGAAAGCGTCTTCCCAAACGGAACGGCTCACCTGGAGATGAAAACAGATAAATCGCTCTCCCGGCGCGTCACTCTTGATCCACTGTTCGAATCCCAGATTTGCCAAACGTTTCAATCCTCCAACCATCCGGCTTTGGAACCATCCGGACGCCACCGTCCCGCTCGGTGACGAACGTGGTGATGTCCATTTCGTGCAACAATTTCAGGGTCCGGTAATCGGGATGACCGTAGCGGTTTTCTCCTACCGAAATGATAGCAAAAGAACTACCGCTTCGCAAAAGAAGTTCCCGTACTTCCGGCGTGTACTGCCCGTGATGGGGCATAACCAGCACGTCGGCCTCGATATTGTGAGTCCCGTAGCGAAACAATTGCCGCATCCCTTCTTCTTCGATATCTCCGCTGACCAAGACAGAGAGTCCGGGAAGCTCGATCCGAAAAACCAAGGCTTGGTCGTTTACCTTCGGTCCGTCAACCGGATATACCTGTACCAGGATCCGGTCTGCGAAGAAAAACCGGGCCGGATCTTCGATCGGCGACACGTTGCGGGCTTCAAGCGGAGCGCCGTTTTTCCGGTAAAATACCATTTCGACTGGATAGTTTTCCATCAAGGGGCCGGTTCCTGCCTGGTGGTCCTGGTGGGGATGGGTTATGAATATTGCCTCGATGGCTTCGATCCCCTGATAGCGCAAAAACGGGCTGAGAACAGAAGCACCGACGTTCCCATAGTTTCTGACGATTCCCCCGCTATCGAACACGACAGCCCGCTCTCCATACAAAACAGCGGTCCCCAACCCCTGCCCCACATCGAGCACCCAAAATTCGAAAAGTGGACCGGGTTGGAAGACGACCAAGAGCAAGAAGAAAACCACGACCCCGACCAAGGCGACCATCAGCTTTCCCGGCCGCTTTCTCAGATAGAGCACCAGAAGGCAGGCGATCATCAAAAGCCAGACGTATAGCCCTTCCCACTGTTTCGCTCGCGAGGTAAAATCCCAGTACAGGTAAGGAATATGATCCGTAAACCAAGTCGCCAACCCAAGAGAAAAAGACAAAAAAAAGCGAATCAGGGGTAGGATAAACATGCGTAAACCCTGCCACACACCCAGTACCGTTCCCAGAAAAGTCAAGCCAATGGTGATCTGGATGACCGGCATCAAGAGCAGGTTACCGAGAAAGGACAGGCTGGAAAAAGAAAACCCGTGGAGAATCAGAACCGGCAGACTGGTACTGAAAACGCCCAGGGAGACCGTAGTTGACCCTTTCAAGTAACGAAAAAGACCATGGCCCCCGGCTGAGAGGCGGGCAGCCAGGTCGGAAACCAGGAGAATGCCTCCGGTTGCGGTGAAGGAGAGTTGTGCACCGGCATGAAACACGGTTTCCGGCTGAAGAAATAACATGATGACGAATGCCAAACACAGGAAATTGATGGCGGCTACGCTCCTACCCAACTGGCGGCCGATCAGGAAAAGGGCAAACATCAGCCAGGCTCGAAACGCCGAGGGAACGAACCCACAAAATATGAGATAAACGAAGGAAAAGACAATTGCCGAAACCCAAGATATTTTTTTTACCGGGGCATAACCCTGAAAAATAAGCAGAACCAAGCCTCCGAAAAGTGCCATGTGCAGCCCCGATACGCTGAAAGCATGGTAGATCCCCGATTTTCGGAGTACCTCAAAGTACCGGTCAAATGCCTCTCCCCGTTCTCCCCAGACCAACGCGGCAAAAAGAGGATAGGTCTCCCCCAGGTCCTTTTCCCAGCCGGCGAAAAAGCGTTCCCGGAATCGGTGAATCCCGGACAAGACGGTTCTCATTAGCGCCTGTTCTTCGAGAACCGTTAGGGACTCGGCCGTTATTTCCCCAAAAACCCGGCGTTTCCACCAGAAATCGAAAAGGTCCGTCACCCCCGGATTGGCAAAGGAATTGATCAGACGGAAACGGCCCGACAATTGAACATTTATCCCGTCCGTAGCGAGGTCCGCTCCTCGACCCGGTTTGACCAACAGTGACGGGGCGTATCCCGGAAACCCCTTAATATCTCGGAGGAAAAAACGGCGTCCGTCCCATTCCAGGTGCCCCTCGAGGGTCAGGTGTTTTCCATTCATCGGGAGGAGCCGGAGCATCGGAACCTCAAAAACCAGCCCGAACAGCAACGCACCGGCACTGAGCCAGAAGATCGTCATAGTCAGGAAAAAGCCCACATTCTTTGAAAAAAACACAACGGCGGCCAGCAGCGAGACAAGCATGAATAAAACAAGGCTATAATGCGGGATGGACCATTGTTCCCCCAGCAAAAACCCCATCACCAGGAACCCGGTCATAGCCAATACCGGATAGGGAAAAAGAACCGTTCTTCGGTGATTTCCCGCAGGCAAGCCGGTAAAAGTCTGAATCAAATTCTGGACAATCGAATTCACTGTTTTGCAATCCCTTGGTCGCCAAAAATTGCCGTAGGAAATCCCGTTGGCCGAAACAGGTGAATAAGCGGTCTTCACCTCGAAAGGCGCAGCGGGAAAGCTAAGCGCCGTATCGGCTTAAAAGAAATAAAAGGAGGGAAAGATCCCCCAGGGATCAAAAATAAGGCGATATTGGCCGGGCTCCGGCCCCCCCAGCCCACAATCAGCTCTTGTTTTTACATTGTGAAATAAGGACGGATGAGAGGATCGCCCGATCGCTGGCCGAACTGACGTTTTCACCGTGCACTGGGGCGGAACCCTCCAATCATATCGGGTTCGGACTTCACAGGTACTCTCCAACGGCCTTGGAAATATAAATACCGCCTCAGGGCCGAAACCGGATAAAACCCGCTGCCGGGGAGCTTCACCCAACCTTCGATTGCCTTATGCAGTCAGAGATTGTTTTCTCCCACTGCGCCCCTCACCTGCTCTTTTGCATCTGATATTATATCTATTATATCAGCACTACAAGAGATTAAGCGGGTGAAGGTTTAAAAGGTTAAAAATCGATGCCCGGTATTCTCGGTGGCCCCGTGGGAGCAGCAGGATCGGCAGGGGGTACTCCTAGAAAAATTGGCGCCAGATACTGGCTCAGAAAGATCACCGCCATCAGAACCCCAAAAAGGGCTCCCAGCACCCGAAGCGAAAGGACAATAGAGTGATCCCTTTTCGGGAGAAACGTAGTCCAGATGTAAAAAAAACCCCCCAAGGCCATCATCCAAAAACCAGCGGTAAAAAGGGTCACGGTATACGTTTGGCCCATCAGCACAATACCGACCAAAGCTATAACTATGGCAATGGTATCGACCCACTGCTGTGCTTTGACGGTCAGGCGAATCCGCAGTCTTCCTTCGTACGAAGGGATATTTGGCTTACTCATACTAAAATGGCCTCCCCTGAATCCTTGAGGAATAATTTTATCTGATCTTGCTCCAGTTCGATCCACACCTTTTCTTTGACTTGAAAATGAAAAGGAAGCATGGCCTTGAGGCTGATCGATTCCGAGAGCCTTATATGCAATGCTACCTCTTTTCCCTCGGGATCGATGAATTCAACGACACCCGGGATCAGAAATCCGGATTTGCCGGTCTCCGATGTTTGATGAATTTTTATATGCCGGGGGCGTATGCCCATGACGATTGTCTTCTGAGCGAATTGCTGACTTCCCGCTCGTTCTTCAGCCCTGATCCAGCGCTCTTTCTTTATTCTGATTCGCACAGAATCACTCTGCAGGTAACAAGCATCACCATCCTGTGCTGTCCGGCATTCCAGGAAATTCATGGGAGGGGATCCAACGAAATCGGCGACATACAGATTCACCGGTTTGTGAAATATTTCTTGCGGGGGACCGATTTGCACAATTTCCCCCTGGCTCATGATGGCGATTCGATCAGAAAGGCCCATGGCCTCGAGTTGGTCGTGGGTGACAAAGACCATGGACCGCCCCAGACTTTCGTGCAGATGTTTGATATCGGCCCGCATTTTTACCCGCATGTTGGCATCCAGGTGGGAAAGAGGTTCATCGAACAGATAGACTTCCGGATCCCGGATCACCGCTTTGCCGATTGAAACCATTTGTCCTTCGGCAGGGTGAATGTCCCGGGGATATCGGTTGAGGATATGGTTCAACCCGAGAATCGTACTGATTTCCTTGACCTTCTGGTGTATTTTTGCAGCTGGCATTTTTTGAGCTTTCAACGGGAAGGCAAGGTTTTCCCACACGGATATATAGGGGTACAAAGCGACAAACTGAAAAACCATGGCGATGTTTCTCTCGGAAGCGCTGAGATTATTGACTCTTTTGCCCTCAATAAACACGTCCCCTTCAGTCGGAGCCTCGAGTCCGGCTATGATCCGTAAAGTGGTCGTTTTGCCACACCCGGATGGTCCCAGCAGAGAAAGTAGTTCTCCCTCTTCCACCACGATATCGATATTTTTCAAAGCAGTGAAATTTCCAAACCGTTTGACGATATTTCTCAGCTCAACCCGATGCATAATCAAGAACTCACTTTCTGACCGTTCCAAAAGTCAAGCCACGCAGGAGATAGCCCTGAGCGACAAAAGCCAGTATGATGGCTGGAATCACGTAGATGCCCTCGACTGCCGCCAGTAAACCCCAGTCCACCCCTCTTTCTCCTCGCAAAGTAATGGAGAGGGCCACCGGAACTGTGCGGGTTTCCCGGCCGGTGAGCATCAGGGCAAACAAGAACTCGTTCCAGACAAAAATCAAGGAGATTATGAACGTGGCGGCGATGCCCGCCCACACCTGGGGCAACGCGGTTTTGTAAAACGCCCTGAATCGCGACGATCCATCAACCCTGGCAGCTTCCTCTATTTCATGAGGAATGTCATCGAAAAAACTTTTCATCATCCAGATGGCCAGTGGAATGCTGAAGGCGGTGTAAAGAAGAAGCATGCCAATATGGGTGTTCATAATACCCAGCGTCAGGTACATAAGGTATAGGGGAACAACAACCGCAATGGGCGGGAGCATCCGATTGGAAAGAATATAGAACATGAGAAACCCCTTGTTTCTCATGGGAAAACGAGATATCGCGTATGCTGCGAATGTCCCCAGAGCCAGGGCCAAAGCTACACTGAACAGAGATAAAAAAATACTGTTGCTAAAAAAGCGGACAAAGGGGGTCGCCTCCAGAAGCACCTCTCCCGTTCCGGTAGTCACTCGGCGAAAAAAAAGGCGGGAAAAATGATCCAGGGTTGGAGCAAATATAAACCTGGGAACAGGAGAAACAATGTCGGTCCTTGGCTTAAAGGCGGTAAGAAAAACCCATAGCACCGGGGAAAAATAAATCAGACTCACAATGATAGCCACATAAGGCTTGATCACTTTCCACACTCCACGTCGATTGTTCATATAGTCACCTCCTTGCTCCTTCTTGCCGCATGGCGAGTCTCAAGTAGAGATTGGTCAGTACAATTACCACAATAAGCATGATATAGGCGATCGCGGACGACCTTCCGGTATGGTAGTGTTGAAAGGCCACCCGGTAAAGGGTAATAGCCAGCGTTTCAGTGGCCAGACCCGGGCCTCCCGCGGTCATGACCCAGATGGTGTCGAACAAACGGAACGATTCCATGGTTCGCAAGAGAAGGGCTAGAATGAGCAGGGGCTTGATTTGGGGAAGAATTATGTTACGAAACCGCTGCCACCAACTGGCTCGGTCAATATCTCCCATTTCCAACAGATGTTGGGGTATGGACAACAACCCAGCCAGAGTAAACAGCATCACGAAAGGTGACCACATCCAGGTATCCACAAAAACCAGGGAATAAAGCGCTACTGAGGGGTCGATGAGCCAACCGATATTCACGTTGAAAAGAGTTCTAGACAGATATGGAATGATGCCGAAGGTTGGTTCGTACATAAAACGGAAAAAAGCGCCTACCGCAACCGGAGCCATCATCATCGGGCTAAGCATGAGGGCCATGAAAATCTTTTTCCCTTTGAAATTGTCATACATGAGAAAGGCCAGGGAGACCCCCAGCACGAGTTGCAAGCCGACCGCCAGGGCTACAAAATGCATGGATGTCGCAAAACGCGCCCAGATATAAGGATCCCGGATGATTTCATTATAATGCTGAAATCCTATAAAACGGGGTGGAAACGGCCGGAGCACGGAGTAATCATAAAAACTCAATCCCAGCGACCACAAGAGAGGAAAGAGAAATATCCCCAGTAGGATGATAATACAAGGGGCGACCATCGTCGTGGCCAGCCGCCGGTCCAAAAATTTATTCCACCTACTCATTTTTTTCATCATCTCACTCCTATTAATAAAGGATAAAAGGGTAAGAGGATACAAAGCCCTGTGGGAAAGGCATTACCGATTAATTTCTTCTTCGCTTGCCCCTACGCTCCCTGTAGTCCTGTCTGACATATCCGTTGCCCCACGTGTATTATAGAGTTGCCCCCCCGCTATTAATAGGCAGGGGCACAGAACATAAATCCTGTCCTGTCGCTAACACCTCTTGGTGGATTCTTGTTTACCCTATGCGACGATGGCAAGAAGAAGGAGAACTTCATTTTTATCTCGCTGCCGTCAGGTCCTCTGTCAAGTCGACTTCTTTAATTATTATAGCAGTCATCAGTAGGGGGGGGAAACTCACCATTGCTTCTATAATGGACTCAACCGGTCTAGTCGATTCTTGCTTTCCAGGAGAGATTAGCGATAGATGGAAACTCCTGACCCCATCTATCGCTAATCCACACAATGTCTTACTCGGGCAGGTACCCCCAACGAAGCAGGATATCAGTATGGACCTTCGCCACGTGATCCATGGCTTCCCGGGCAGTGATCTCGCCCAGTACGGCTTTGTGGAAGGTTTCCTGAAGTACTGTGAGCATTTCAAAGAAGGGGGGTTCTTTCCAGAAGTCAAGCTGGTGATCCAAGCTATCGGCAAAAGCTCGATGCCAGGGCTTCATCGCAAGGAATTCTTCACTATAGACCACTTCCTCTACGCAGCCAAGACCGCCAGCCTGAGCAAAGCGAGTGGCATTCTCCGGCCTATACCACCACTTGATGAATTCGACGACTTCATCGATGTGCTGGGTTGCCGAACCAATCACGAAAGGCTGCCCACCGATGTTGGAGGTACGGTTGAATTCTCCATTCACATCGATGTGTCCGGGAGGCAGGACCGTTATCAGTTTATCGTGGACTACTGAAAGCTCAGGATCATAGAGCGCTTCGGCAATAACTCCCCAGTTAATGGCGAAGGCGACTATTCCTGCAGCCATGGCGTCGTTGATTTCATACAGGGTATAGTTGATGGCACCGGGTGGGCAATATTCCAACAAACTGATATAGAATTCAAAAGACTCTACATTGAGATCACTGTTGAGTACGTTCTGTACCCGACGGGTTTCCCGGTCCCAGATGTCCCCACCTCTGCCGTAGATATGGGGGAGCAACCCCATGATCAACATATCGTATTCTTTGCCGTATTGTTCGGCCAACCCATAGAAATTACTTTCCAGGACTTCTCCGGCTAAGGTTTCACCGGCTTCCCGGGTGAAAAACTCAAGTATGTCGGTGAACCTGGTCCAATCAAGTTCAAGGAAGTCTTCGTACTCTAAAGGAAGGTCCCAGCCATACTGTTCTCTGAAGGCTGCTCGTTCATCGGGATGGGAAAGAAGGTCGTAACGGGCATGCATGAGTTTAGTGTCGGCAACGGCGGGGAACCCCCAGTAATGCTTACTTCCGTCAGGGTATGAGCCGTAGGCAGAACGGAGAACTGGATGCATGCTGTCCATGATCTCCCGCAACTCTGGGTCTTCTTCTAGGATTGGGTTCAAGTAATAGATAAACCCATTGATCGCCAAATCTCCCAACCACTGACTATCCGCAATGAAAATGTCATAGACCGGTTCCCCTGCCACCAGTGCGGTCATGAGTCTTTCATAATACACACCCCAAGGGAATAAGTCGAATTCCAGCCTCACCGGATAACCGAGTACTTCTTCCGCATGGGCAGTAAAATCACGGGAGATATCAGCCAAAGCCCAGTTCGGCGCCCAGTCCGGACCGGTCACCCTGAGAACTACCTCGTCCTGGGCTGCGGCCAGCCCTCCAATCAGGCTACCAAAGAGCATTAACACCAGTACAATAGCCAACACTTTCACCTTCACAAGACCCATTCCCATTGTCAATAACCTCCTCTTACCAAGGTATTTTGAAAAGGATTTCGAGCCACTATGTGAAACACCTCTTCCTTGTTTTCCGATCTCTCACCTCCTCTTCCAGAACGTAGAATCCCCCGATGGAAGAAAAATGCTTTTACTTTGCTTTTTGCTTACAACAAGACCTCCTCGGTGGAAGGATCAATGAAATGCATACGATTTTTGGAGAAGTAGATCGTTATCCACTCATTGCTGTGGAGGTCGACTGTTCCTATATCACCCACAATCACCATTTTCCATATCAAGTCCTTTATCGTGAGACTTACCAGGAAATAATCCCCATATCCTTCCACGGCGTATATCTTAGCCTGAAAGGAAACCGAATCCCCGTTTGGTTGCTGGATGGTCAGTTCTTCGGGGCGGATACCGAATAATACTTTTTTCTGGAGGTGTCCGTTCAGGCCCGGTATATGAGTATTGTATTGGGTGCTAAAAAAGGGGCATTCGATACGGGTTATACCTTCTAAAGTGGAAACCGATCCCTCGACAAAATTCATGGCTGGATCGCCGACGTATTGCGCGGTGAAAAGATTTTTAGGATGAAGATAGACTTGCTGCGGCGTATCGTACTGCATGAGTCGCCCC
>DATIKP010000085.1 GCA_035477455.1 Atribacteraceae bacterium | reverse complement strand
TGCTCTACGGCCAGAGTTACCGGGACTGGGAAATGCTTGAACTGGATTCCCGAGGCCAACCAGCGGGTTCACTCGGTACTGGGTGAAACCCCGCAAGACCGCTTTGAGCGGGAAAAGCCCTTCCTCCTTCCCGGTACCCGTTCCTATCCCCTGGCCCGGCTGGAGCAGCGAACGGTCCGGAGCCGGGGTGATGTGGTGTTCGCCAATCAGCACTACCGCTTGGATACCATCCCACCACAGGGAGTGGTGTACGGGGAAATGGCAGAGGGGGTGCTGTGTTCCCTGGTGGATGGGGAGGGGAATCCGTTGAACTTTGACCTGAGCGTGAATGTGGAACGCCGGCGGCTCCAGGAGTATGCCCTCTTCCTGGAGGGATCCTGAAGGAAGCGATAGTCATGCTGATCCATCAAGAAGTGAGGGAGCTGTTGGGTGAATTCCGGTTGGAAGGTATGCAAACCCATCTGGATCGTACCCTGGAAGCGGCCGGTCAGGAGAAAAGCGATCCCCTGGTGGTGGTGCGGAATCTGCTCCGGCAGGAGAAGAGCAGCCGCCAGGAGCGGAAGAAACGGTTGCTCCTCAAGATGTCCGGGTTACCCTACCGGAAGACGCTGGCTGACTTTGACTTCTCCTTTCAGCCCAGTATCGAGGAGCGGAAGGTTCGGGAACTGCACACCCTGCATTTTCTGGCCCAGGGAGAAAACGTCCTGCTGTTAGGCCCTCCCGGAGTGGGAAAAAGTCACATAGCCATCGCCCTGGCCCTGGAAGCCATCGAGCATTTCCAGAAGGTGCAGTATGTCACCGCCACTCCTGGTGGAGCGGTTGCATACCGCTTACCGGAATGGGAGCTTCCAGGAGAAGATGCGCTTCTACCAGGGGGTCGACCTTTTGTTGATCGATGAGCTGGGGTATCTCCCCCTGGATGGGGAAGGGGCCAAGTTCTTCTTCGAATTGGTGAACCGGCGCTATGAACGTAAGAGTATCGTGATCACCAGCAATACCGGATTCCTGGACTGGGGCCGGATCTTTTCCAACGAAGTGATCGCTACTGCGTTACTGGATCGACTCCTTCATCACTGTCATATCCTGAATATCAAGGGGAGGAGCTATCGGTTGCGAGAGAGACAGGAAAGCGGATTGATGAGGAGGGAGGTGACTCAGGAAGGAGGTGTATAAAAACCACCGCCCGAAGTGGATAGTTTTTCACCGCCATAACTGTATATTTTTGACCGCCCTTGACAGTTGACCCGGTCATCGAACAGGGTCGCTTCGGGCATCTCCCGGTAGCTCCAACTCTGCTGGAGCATGATCAGGAGGGACACAAAGGTCAACCGGGGGGAGGGAGGTCCGGCCGGTGGTGGTGGAGAACAGATGGGCGAAGTCGTGGTCCCGGATGGTGCGTTCCTGCCACTGGCGTAATTGATAGTAAAAGGAGTCCCGGGGGGATCCGGGGGTACCATCGGTCCATATCGGCGAAGTGCAGCTGTCGGCCGCTGGTGCCCATCATGGGAATGTCCTCCTGGTCGGGTGATCTATACCAGTATAATATCACATAAACGGGTAAAAATATACCAATATATCTGTATAATATTATGTTTTCTATCTATAACCCATTTGACCTGGTCTATGTTGCCCAGGTACGATGGGGGAAGACCGTTTTGGGACGGTCTCTTACAAAGCTACAGCCTATATTTTCCAAGGAGGTGGAAGGTCTTATGGAAAAGAAAACCAAGATTGTTGCCACTCTCGGGCCGGCGACAGCCAATGAACAAAGTATCGAAAACCTGCTCGACTCCGGAGTCAACGTCTTCCGGTTAAATTTTTCGCATGGGATTCTGAGCGATCATCACCGGACAGTCGAACTTATCCGAAAAATCCGCACCCGAAAAGACCAAATTGTTGGTATTCTCGGTGATCTACCCGGACCGAAGCTGCGCATTGGAGACATTGCGGGTGGAGAAGTCTTCCTGGAAGATGGATCGGATCTCGTCATCAAAAAAGGTTCGGGAGAGGGAACGGCTGAAGGTTTGTTTATTAATGAAGATGTGGTATTTGAAAACCTTAGAGAAGACGACCTCCTTTTTTTAAACGACGGACTGATCAGGATACGGGTGGTCAGCCGGAAAAACGAAAACCTGACGTGCAAGGTGGAAAGGGGTGGTTTTCTATCTTCCCGAAAGGGTCTAAATATTCCTTATCTGCCTGATCGTTTTCCGGCTCTTACCGAACAGGACCAGGCTATTGTGGAAACCGTTATCACCTGGGAACTCGATTTTTTGGCTCTTTCCTTTGTTCGCTCTCCGGTAGATTTGCAGAATCTCCGCAACCTGATCAAAAATCATGATCCGGCTCCTGCTTTAGTCGCCAAAATTGAAAAGCCACAAGCTTTGCAAGTCCTGGGTTCGATCATCAGGGAAAGCGACGGAGTGATGATCGCCCGGGGTGACTTGGGTGTGGAAATTCCCATCGAACAGGTTCCTTACTGGCAAAAAATTATCATTCGGGAATGCCGCAAACAATGTAAACCGGTTATCGTGGCTACCCAGATGTTGGAAAGCATGATTCATTCACCGATCCCGACCCGGGCGGAGGTCAGCGACGTAGCCGGAGCGATCTATGATGGAGCGGACGCGGTGATGCTTTCGGGGGAAACGGCCATCGGTGCGTTTCCCAAGGAATGCGTGATGATGGTTTCGCAGATCGCTCGCTTTATTGAACAACAAAACATGTTTTCTGGAGACAATGAGAGTTGGCTTGACGGTGAAACTGACACCTCGTGTGCGGTAGCCTTTGGCGCCGTAGAAATCGCTAGAAAACTCAATCTCCCACTGATTGTCACCTGTACGTATTCCGGGAGCACCGCCCGCCGGGTCTCCCGTTTCCGACCCCGTCAACCGGTTCTGGCGCTTTCCCCGGTGAGAAGCACCCTTGAGGGATTGTCCCTGTGCTATGGGGTGATCCCCAAGTACACACCGGTATTCGATACCCAGGAAGCCCTGGTCGAAGAAACTACAAAGATAAGCCTCAAGACCGGTCTTGCCTGCAAGGGTGACAATATCGTGATCACCGCCGGTGTACCGCTCAAAAAGCCAGGATTGACTAACTTACTCCAGGTAGAAAGAATCTGACCCCAGTTTCCGGTCTATTCTGCCCAGCGTTTTTCGAAGAAGGCGTATTTCCGGGAAATCTGTTCTCCTGTACCCATCGCTTCCAGACACATTTTTCGGTTGGCGGCATCGATCGAGGAGCCTTCCGCCTCACGATATCTGCGACTTTTGGCCGCTCAGAACAACTCCATCAAGAGGACCCGAGATACTCCTTTCCCTTGAAATTCAGGAATGACGAATAGAAGAAATGCCCGGCCGCGGTCAATGGAACGGCGTAATTAGAAAAATCGAATCCATCCGAAAGGATATAGAGAGCCAAAAAAAACCTATACCCCTTTGCCCTGTCCAGTTTTTGGGGAGTATTATAATTCAGCGCGTAACAGCGCATCATTGTCCCCGGGCCAGGCCTGTGTTATAATATTTGTGGCTTGGAGACCAGGAGAAAGCCTTCCCTGTATTATTATGCTCGGGGAAGGCTTTTTTTATGGTTTTTACAGGCGAGGGAAAAGCCGTTGGGGATTACCATCTCATCGCAAGGGAGATAAGATGTCCAGCCTGTTGAACGTTCTTGGTGGTAAGCCGGTCATTGGAGCAATCCGACCGGGGACTCTCCCCGGACTATCCCCGGACCTTTTGTCACTGCCCCAGGTCTTTTTTCTTCTGGAGCAGGACATCAATGCCCTGGACATGACTCTTAAAGCGTTGCCGATTAACTCGGCTTCGGTATTTCTTCACCTCGATTTACTGACCGGATTATCGGCGGATCAAAGTGGTATCCGCTTTCTGCGAAATATTTATCCCTCATTGCTGGGGGTGATTTCCACCCGGACGAGAGTGCTCGAGCTGGCCAGAAAGGTCGGGTTTATGACCATACTTCGCTTATTCCTGTTGGACAGTGAATCACTGGCCAGTGGGATGAAGATCGTTTCCCGTCTACAACCGGATGCCCTGGAAATTCTCCCGGGAATTATTTTCCCGGGCATCAAAGATCTTTTTGTAATCGATCGTATACCCCCTTTGATCTGCGGAGGTTTTATCCGATCACCACAGGAAGTCAGGACTATTATCCAAGCCGGGGCTCGGGCCGTCTCGACCAGTGCGACAGAATTGTGGATACTGAACAGGGAGGAACAGCTTGGATAGGTATTTTTTGACAATCGATCTGGGGACCACCAGTGTGAAGCTGATGGTTTGGGATCGGACCGGGAAAACGATATCTCGGGAGGTTTATCCGGTGGAATTGGCCTATCCGAAACCGGGATGGGTGGAATGCGATCCCGAAGCGATTGCCTGGTCGGTGCAAGAAGCTCTCGGGAAGATTGACGTTCCCCTGGAGGGAATCGGATTAGCCACCCAGCGGGAAACCACGGTGATTTGGGATGGAGGGGGAACACCGCTTTACCCGGCCATCGTCTGGCAGGATCGGCGGACCTCGCCGTGGTGTGAGGCGCACCAGAAAGAGCGAGGGTTTCTCTATAGCCGGACCGGATTAATCCTCGATCCGTATTTCTCTTTGAGTAAGCTGGTCTGGTTGCTTGAGCACGTACCTAAAGGTACCGTTCCCTATTTTGGAACCCTCGATTCCTTCCTTCTTTGGAAACTGACCGGTGGTCAGTCTTACCTGACCGACTATACTAATGCTTCAAGGACCATGGTGTACAATATCTTCTCGTTGGAATGGGATCGAGAGATCATTAGAATGTTTTCCCTCGAGGGGGTTAATTTTCCCCGAGCGGTTTCCTCATTCCATCGCTTTGGCGAGACAAAGACCCGTCGGGGAACGGTTCCGATTTTAGCGATGCTTGGTGATCAGCAGTCTTCATTTCTGGGACAAGGTTGCTTGAAGCCTGGCGATGTGAAAAATACTTACGGAACAGGGAGTTTTTTGCTGGCCCACTGTGGCGATACCACCCCCTGTCATTCGGAAGGATTGATCGTCACTCTGGCTTCCCAGGTATCGGACCGGCCGGTTTTCGCTCTGGAGGCCAGTGCCTTCAGTGCCGGGGCGCTCATGGAGTGGCTGAAGAACACCGGGCTGATCACTCATGCCGGAGAAACCGATGATTTGGCCCGGCAGGCCAGAACCATAGATGATTTGGTGATCATACCGGCTTTTTGCGGCTTAGGCGCTCCGCATTGGGACCCCTATGCCCGGGGTGCAATGTTGGGGTTAACCCCCGCGGTGGGCAGGGCAGAAATCGTCCGAGCTTGCCTGGAGGCGGTGGCCCTGGAGTCTGCTGCGCTTATCGAGCAACTGTGTCTGAGCGTACCTGGTATCACGGAAATTACTGTGGATGGAGGAATGAGCCAAAACGCCTTCCTCATGCAATTCCAGGCTGATGTTTCCGGGAAAAATATCCGTCTGTTTCCTGATCCGGAAGCCACCTCACTGGGCGTTTTCTTTTTAATGGCCAACCGGCTGGGCTATCTCGAGCAAGAGTACTTACTGGAAAAAAGGTTCTCCGGTACTCTGTATACGCCGAAAATGTCCGAAAGCGAAAGGCGAAGATACCTCGCGAAATGGCAGCGGGGGATCGAACGGGTTCGGGGATGGAGTCGTCACGATGAAAAGCTATGACTTGATCATTGTCGGCGGCGGTGTTGTGGGCTGTGCCCTGGCTTGGTATTTCTCCCGGTTTGACCTGGCCGTCCTCCTCCTGGAAAAGGAATCCGATTTGTGTTGCGGGGTGAGCAAAGCCAACTCCGGGGTCATGCATTCACGCAGCTACTGGACACCGGAAAGCCTCAAGGGAGCCATGCATCTCAGATCCCTGGAACGATTGGAACAAGCCATCACTGAATGCGATCTCATGGTCCGCCGCTGTGGAGCTCTGACCGTGGCCCTGGAAAAAGCTGAAGTAGACTATTTACGCCTGATCGAAGAGCGGGGGCAGTATCCGGACAGCGAAATCCTCGGACCACAGGAAACCCTGATGATAGAACCCAACGTGAACCCGGCGCTGTATGCGGCGTATCTCGATCCTCATGTCGCTGTCATCTCTCCATTTCATCTGACCATCGGTCTGGCGGAAACAGCCCGATTGAACGGTGTTGATCTCCAATTCGGAGAACAGGTTGAGGGATTTGAGAACGACCGATCGCAGATTCGCTTGAAAACTCCAAATCGGGTTTATAAAACCTCGTATGTGGTCACTGCCGGAGGATTCGGAGCGCCAGACCTGATTCAGGGTACGGGTGATTCTTTGGCTCCCTTGTTGCCGGTCCGGGGAGAGTATTATCTGCTGGACCGGGAGTGCGACGGTTTCGTCAATCGGGTGTTGTATCCTGTGCCCGGAGAAAAGAGTAAGGGAATCCTGGTGTGTCCCACCCCGGAAGGGAACGTCCTAGCCGGTCCTAATTTTGAATTTTTAGACCGGGAGACAGTTGTTACCACACACCGGGGATTGCGCGAAGTGGCCGCCGGAGCCCGCCGACTGGCTCCGGGAATCCCCTTGGAACAGACCATTCACCTTTTTGCCGGTGTGCGGCCGACACTGCCCGACCGGGATTTTTATATTTTCTTTTCCACTCAATATTCCAGGGTTCTTCACATTGCCGGGGCGGAATCCCCCGGTCTGACTGCAGCGTTTGGAATCGCCGAGTACGTTGGGGACCTATTGCAGACCCGGGGTCTTAACCAGCGGGAGAAAACACGCTTTGTCCGGCGGCGGGCCTTTCCGGTGTTTCGGGAAACCGACTGGGCAACCCGGGACCGTCTGATTTCCCAGGATCCCGATTGGGGGAAAATCGTCTGCCGTTGTGAAGAAGTGACTCTGGCCGAAGTGAAACATATCTTGCTGCACTCGCCGGGATGCGCGACTCTCGATAGCTTGAAAAAGAGGATTCGGGTCACGGCCGGCCGTTGCCAGGGTAGTTTTTGCCTGATGAACCTACCCCGCATCCTATCGGAAGTCAGGGGGCTGAAACCTCTTGAACTCCTTAAATCAGGACCCGACTCACGGTTCTTATTACTGGAAACCAAGGAAAGGGAAAAGACTTATGCCGGTTGATCTGTCGGCTGATGTGGTGGTGGTGGGAGGCGGCCCGGCCGGCATGGCGGCAGCCCTATCTGCCTGGGAAAACGGGGCCGCTCAGGTGATCCTGCTGGAACGCGGAAAACATCTGGGAGGCATACTCAATCAGTGTATCCATCCCGGTTTCGGTCTTAACGTTTTCGGAAAAGAACTTACCGGTCCCGAATACGCCGAAGAATACCAGGCGAAACTGGAAAATACCGGAGTAGAAGTCATGACCGGCACTACAGCCCTCAATGCCACCCCGGACCGGACCATTCGGGCGGTTAATCGGCAAGGGGTACATACTATCCGGGCCCATTCGGTGATATTGGCCATGGGATGTCGAGAAAAAACCCGGGATATGCTTCTGATCCCCGGTTCCCGACCGGCAGGGGTTCTCACTGCCGGGCTGGCCCAGTACCTGATTAATGTGGAAGGTTTTTTACCCGGAACAAAGGTGGTTATTCTTGGTTCCGGTGATATCGGGTTGATCGTTGCCCGGCGGTTGATGCTGGAAGGAGTTCGGGTACAGGCGGTGGTGGAAATCCGGGATTCCCTGAGCGGATTGGTCAGAAACTATGTCCAGTGCCTGCTTGACTTCGATATTCCATTGCTCTTTTCCCACACTATCACTCAGATTCATGGAAAAGACCGGGTGAACGGGATTACTTTAAGCCGGGTCAACCGGGATTGGATTCCCATACCGGGGACGGAAAAGGACTTGGAATGCGATACGGTGCTGTTATCGGTCGGTCTCATTCCGGAAAACGAACTCTCCCGCAAAGCTGGAATCCCTATCTACGGAGCCAGTGGAGGTCCCTTTGTCGACGAATCATTTCAGACGGAGATCCCTGGGTATTATGCCTGCGGGAACGTTTCCGCGGTGTTTGACCTGGTTGATTACGTTAGTATAGTGTCTGAGCGGGCTGGCAGAAGGGCAGCGGAGTTTGCGCCTCAAGGCTCGGTTCGTTATACACTTCATCGCGCTGCGAGCGTGCGGCTGGTGATTCCCCAAATCATCCGCTCGATGGAAGAGGGAGATCTTTTCATTAGGCCTTCGATAGCTCTGGCCGACGGCGTTGTACGGCTAATCCACCGGGATGAGGCATTTTTCCAAAGAAGAATTCCGGTGTGCCGTCCTAGCGAAATGATCCGTCTGGATATTGCAACCATTCCCTGGCCGGATAAAGGAGGACCGGTGTATGTGGATATCAGAGGAAAAGCCATTGAAGGAATCTCGTGACCTGATTTGTACAGTTTGCCCGCTGGGCTGCCAAATCGCCGTACGACAGGATGTTTTAGCGGTTCGCTTTGATGGGCACTCTTGCGCGAGGGGGGAAGGGTACGCTCGTCGGGAATTGACCGATCCCCGGCGCGTAGTCACCACTACGGTGAGAATTCAAAACGGGATCATCCGCCGGCTTCCGGTCAGAACCAGCGCGCCGTTTCCCCTGCGCCTGATTCCGGAATTGATGCAGACAGTCAAGTCCCTCGAGGTTGTGGCGCCTATCCAGCGGGGGGCGGTGATTGTCCGAAACCTTCTTGCCCAGGATATTGATCTTCTCGCCACCCGTACGGTTCCGGAAATTTTGTCCGATACTTTATGAGTTTGGCCGTCCAGATGTATTCGAACATTTTTTTCAGGGAACCGGCATGGGCGGGCGCAGTCGCAGCATGGCCATTTTTATCCGGGTAATCGGAATGAGGGTGGTCACTCCTTGTTCCTCGGCCAACTCGAGCACCCGTTCGTAAGTCCTAAGCGCTTCCGGGATGTTTCCCTGCATTTCGAAGATCATCCCTTGCAGGTTCCAGGCGCCAAGATGGTTCCGATCCCCTTCCAGCGCCAAAGCAACACTATTGAAGGCGGCATCGAGCTTTCCAAAGCGGATGAACCATCCCGCTTTTTCCACCAGGAAATCCTTTTCGTCTTCAAAACGCATAGCGGCCTCGGCAAGGAGGGTCGACGCAACCGGTTCCTGGCTGCGGATTTCCTGAATCACCCCGGCAATCAGGTAAGGATTTGAGCGTTCGGGAAAGAGATTTTGGATAGAGAGGCTCAACTCATACCCTTCCTGGAGAAGGATCTCCTGTTGTGCGGGGTATGGCGTCCGGGTGAAGTCGTCGGCGATCTGTTCGATGGAAGACAGGACGTCAAAATACTTTTTCTCATCGGGGGGAAGCCGAAGAAATACAAAATAAACAACCAAAAAGATGCTCACGGCGATCGACAGGTTTTTGAGAAATTTTTTTAACCATCGCCTCTTTTGTTCCGAAACCGTACGATCGAGAAACCACCACCACCGTTCCGGAGCCGGCGTAAGGAGATTGCGAGCGTTCGCCAACTTTTTGCTGCCGGTCATTCGGACAAAAGTAAATGCCTTTCCCTGAAATGCGCTGTCATGATTGCCCAAGCGTGTGCATTCCGGATCGAGATATGCTCCCTTTTCCCGGTAATGATCAAGGGCGTCCTGAATCGAATCCCGTAACCGCAGGAGTTCAATTTCAGTATTTCTTTGGTCGCGCAGACTCGCCACCTTTTTCCCGTAAAGATCAATCCATAGTCTGACGTCATCCAGTAAAGGGATCCTACTATCTATCACTCGATCATCCTCCTGTGTGTGCGTGGTCGTGTAAATGCGCTAACGCAACAAGAGTCCCCCGGGAAGGTCACAACCACTGTTAACCTTCCCTATTGGCCTCTTTTTCCTGTCCCCGCGACTCCCCCGTCTGAATTCTTAATTTTTTCCTCCGTCCGTTATGTATGATAGTCTGTTTGCCTTCCCTTGGCAAACCGGAGGCTCGATGTTATACTGATCAATCTTGATAAAATACTGTTTTTTTCCAGAATAAGAAAAGCACACAGAGATGTTCTTCCTATTTCTAAGTTACGTGAAAGGTTCGATTTTTATGAAAGTCGTTTCACAAAATCGAAAAGCCCGCCATCTCTACGAGATCGAGGATACCCTGGAGGTCGGCATTGAGCTGCAGGGGACGGAAGTGAAGGCATTGCGAAACCATATGGTCAACCTGACCGACGCCTATGCCCGCTCGGAAAAAGGGGAAATGTGGTTATTCAACCTGCAGATCTCGCCATATGACTTCGGGAGCGTTTATAACCACGACCCGAAACGGACAAGGCGCCTGTTGATGCACAAGAAAGAAATCGTGCGCTGGAGCGCGAAAGCCGATCAAAAAGGAATGACTATCGTCCCTCTGCGCGTTTATTTTTCCGATAAAAACCGGGCAAAAGTGGAAATAGCCCTGGTTAAGCCCCGAAAACTGTATGACCGACGGCGGGAAATCCAGAAAAAGGAAATGAACCGTGAACTAGAAAGAGTGAAAAAGAAGCGGTTTGAGTCTTGAAAAGGACGGTTGTTACCGTTACAATAGAGCAAAAGACGATCCGGGGGCGACAAGGTTTCGACGGTTCTCGGATGAATGATAAGAGGCGGGCCGAGGTCTCCACCGGGGCTCGTAAAAAAGGTGGAAACGTACAAACGCCAACGATACTCTGGCTTACGCTGCTTAATTAAAAGCGGCACGCCCCTGGAGCGGCTGCCTGTCCGGTCTGGGACGGCGTCAAAAAACAGGCTGGCTTCCGGAACCGCCTGGGTACTGGAAGTAAGACATACCCGGGGTAGTCGGCTTCCTATCCGGCCTCAGGGAGAGGAAGAAGACGAAAATCAAAATTGAGGCTACGCTCGTAGGCTCTTATCGTTCATGAGTTCCGGACGCGGGTTCGATTCCCGCCGCCTCCACCAGATTCCCTGACCTGGCATTTTTGACCTATTCCTCTTTAAGTAGAAATGGTGATCGGTGAACAATGATCGAATAGGTGGAAAAACTTTGTACTTTTACCCCATACTCAATTTTCCTGAACGCTGCCGTGGGGTACCGACCGCTTAGCTCCTTTCTTGATTGGACTTTTTCCGGTTAAAGATAGAAATTAAACATTATATAATGATGTAATGTTGCAGTGAAAGTAAACGAATTCCTGGCTTTCAACACCTCTTGGAGTTGTATATAAACGATCCTGTGTGTATCCATACAGGACCCAGCTGGTCCAGCACGGCCCCGGAAAAATGTTGGGGCTGTTTTTTGTATAAAAAGAACTCGGGGTCCGCTGGGATCGGAGTCGGCAGAAATGGAGATCGTATTATGAGCAACCTGATAACTGAGCATGTGAAAGGTTTACTGGAAAAGGTATTGCAGGAACAGATTCCCGGTCATTTGGATATCCCAACTTATACTGTTGAACCGGCACGAGACAAATCTCACGGGGATCTGGCGACGAATATCGCCTTTTCTCTTTCCAGGCGACTCAAGCAATCTCCGTATCAGGTCGCCCAACAGTTGAAAAACAGTCTTTCCGAAGCGTTCCGCGACATAGCCCGAATTGACGTCGCCGGACCGGGTTTTATCAATTTTTTCTTCCATGATTCTTTTCTGCTCTCTTTTTTACCGGAAATCTTCGAACAGGGTGACGACTACGGTTGTCTCGACGTTGGTGCCGGTGAAAGGATACAGGTCGAGTTTGTCAGTGTGAACCCAACGGGGCCTCTCCATGTTGGCCATGGCAAGTGTGCTGCCTTTGGCGATTCTCTGGCCCGTATTCTCCGTAAAGCCGGCTTTCAGGTAGAAAAGGAGTATTATATCAACGACGCCGGGCGACAGATCGATATGCTGGGCCTCTCGCTTGAAGCTCGGATCCGTGAACTTCTTGGAGAACCTCTGGTTATTCCGGAAGGTGGATATCTTGGTGAATATCTCATCGCGGTTGCCCGAGATTGCCTGCAGGAGCATGGCCCGAACACGCTGAATCAGTCGAAGCCGGAGCGCCTGCGCCTTTTCCGGGAGTATGCGATTGGCAAAATCCTGGGATCGATCCGACGGGACCTGCGTGATTTTCGGGTTGAGTTCGATGTGTGGTTCAGTGAACAAACCCTTTTCGACAACCGGGAGGTGGAGTCGGTCGTTTCCCTCCTACAGGATAAGGGATACACCTATACCCGGGACGGTGCTTTATGGCTCAAAACCACCCAGTGGGGAGACGACAAAGACCGGGTCCTGGTTCGGGAAAACGGGATGCCTACTTATTTTACCTCAGACATCGCTTACCACTGGAATAAATGGGCCCGGCAGTTTGACCGGGTGATTGACATCTGGGGTGCGGACCATCATGGGTATATTCCCCGAATGCAGGCTTCGATGCAGGCGCTGGGGCTTCCTGAGGATTTTCTGGAAATCTTCATCGTCCAGTTTGTGACCCTGCTGCGCGGCGGGCAACCGGAGCGCATGTCCACCCGCCAAGGAGAATTCGTTCCCCTTCGGGATCTGATCGATGAAGTAGGCGTTGACGTCGCCCGCTATTATTTCTTGATGCGGGACCCGGCCACCCACCTGGAGTTCGATATTGAAGAAGCCCGAAAGCAATCGATGGATAATCCGGTCTATTACGTGCAATACGCCCATGCCCGGATCGCTTCGATTTTCCGGGAAGCGGAAAGGAAAAATCTGGAACATCTGCTGGGGGATCCGGTGTTTCCCTCGACGTTCTCCGGAGACCTGGAAAAAGAGCTGGTCAAAAAACTTGTCTATTTTCCGGAAGTTATCCGAAAGAGTGCACAACTCAGACTCCCGGCCGTCGT